>JBOGOW010000006.1:0-22628 GCA_050748285.1 Pyrinomonadaceae bacterium | reverse complement strand
AGCCCGGCGATGTCGTCGTGATGGATAATCTCGGTGCTCACAAAGTCGCCGGTGTGATAGAAGCGATCGAAGCAAGAGGGGCAAAAGCAATATATTTGCCGCCCTATTCGCCCGACTTGAACCCGATCGAAAAATGCTGGTCCAAAATCAAGACGTATTTACGAGCCGCCAAGGCACGCTCGCGGGAAGCATTGGAAACGGCTCTAAAAGAAGCCCTCCTCCTAATCACCCCCAACGACGACGACGGCTGGTTCGCCAGCTGTGACTATCCCGTACATTGATACCGTAGCCGCTCTAAGGTAGCAAATCGAATTCAAGCCTTAGCTTTAACGGCGCCAGAGAATCTTTCTTGGGTATAAATACGGCCTTATATTGGCGTTGTCCTTCGATTTGGGTATCTCCCGGTCGTATCCAGTAAGAATACTGTTTCCAGATCGGGATTGTGAATCGCCCGTTTTCATCGCTTAGAACATAGAGCAACCTGGATTTTGCGCCAGCGTAACAGATGCTGACCGGAAAGTTTGGGACTGGCGTATCGTTCGATCCAAGAACAATTCCCGCTGCGGTTCTTTCGTTAAAGCTAGGTTTCGATTCCTCCAGGTTAAGCTCGAAACAGCGCAAAACGGTCTCGTCGCTGATCGCATCGATCTCAGCTTTATAATATGGATCGAGATAGCTTAACCACGGATACGGTACAAAAACTGGCGGTGCTGCAGGTTCGCTTTTCTCGGGCGGATACTCGTTTCCACAACGAAGTTGTAATGGTTGAAATCGAAAGAACCCGATTCGGGAACCGGATTAGTTGGAAATGTCGTCCGATGACGAAGTACTACGTATTCGTTTTTCGTTGTGCGAACCAGCCACAACGAATCCCACATATAACCGACAATTTTGCCTTTTATCCTCGTTTCAGCAGCATTGACATTTTTGTGGGCAAAAGAAAGCAGAAGGACGACGATCAAAAGAATAATTCGAAGTTTAAGGTGTTGTAGTTTCATTTTCATTAAAGAGAATGAAGCTACGAACTCAATCTTGCAGTGCTGAAGTTTTCTTCGGACATTACCTCAACAAACCCATTGCGATTGCGCCGCGTGTTTCAGTCAAAATGTCCATCAGCTCGCAACCTTTAGTTTCAATTGGCGGCATTAGTGACATTTCGATAGTTCCAGGAAAAAGAACGCCCTTTCGTTTGCCCATCATCCAGTCGGTTTGTTTTATTGCGACCGGAATTATTCGAGAATTTGTTTGAAGAGCGAGGTGAAACGCGCCTTTTTTGAACGGAAGAAGCTCGCCGGGCATAGCGCGTGTGCCTTCGGCAAAGACGCCGAATGAATATCCATTTTCCATCACGCGGTGAGCCTTTTCCATCGATTCGCGGGCGCGTTCAGGGTTTGAGCGGTCGATGGCGATGATGTTTACGAAATGCATTCCCTGTCCGATTACGGGCGCCTTTAGCAATTCCTTTTTTGCGACGAGCCCGACGCGTCTTCCGGCGTAACGAAAAAGAGTTGCGGTATCGAGATACGAGCGATGATTTGAAATAAAAACATATTGCTCGTCGTCTTTTAGATTTTCAAGACCGCTGACTTCTACCTTCGCAGCACAGCATTTCAGCCACGCTTTCGCACCAAAAAGCGCTACAGGATAAAGCCACAGTCTGCGATTTATTATCCACAAAAATATCAGCGAAGGCAGGCCCAAAACAAGCAGCAAAATCGCAGCGGCAAACCAGCACCACCAGTAGCGGAGTTTGCCGAAGAAACGCGATTTGTTAAACTCGCGGACAGGAAATGTGAGTTTTTCGTTTTCTTTGATCGCAAGGCCGAATGCGTCGTCGACGCTTGCATGTGCCGCAGCTATATTATCTGAATGATGAACAGACATAAAAAATACAAACACACCAATTTGACGATTAAGTCGCGATTTGCCTCTTATTTTGGCTCGGGCTTCTGCACACACATTTCGCCCTTACTTCGTGCTGGCTTCTGCAAAAGCACTCTGTGGGTTTGTGGTTTGATTCTACTTTTTTCCACCGCGATTGTCGCACAGCCGCCCTCGCCAAAGAACGTTTTGGGGTTTCACCCGACCGACGACAAAACTATCGCCGATTGGACGCAGATCACCGACTATTTCGCGCGCCTGGACAAAGCGAGCGACAAGGTAACCCTAAAAGAGATCGGCAAATCGACGCTTGGCAAGCCTTTGATCGTCGCATTTATCTCGTCGCCCAAAAACATCAAGCATCTCGAAAAATATCGTGAGATCAGCGCAAAGCTTGCCGATCCGCGAACGATAAAGGATCAAGCCGAAGTTGAAAAACTTGTCGCAGCCGGAAAGACCGTCGTCTCGATCTCGTGTTCGATCCATTCGACAGAGATCGTCGCTTCGCAGATGTCGATGAATCTCGCATACGAACTTGCTTCTGCGAACGATGCTGAAACGAAAGAAATTCTCGACAATACGATTTTGATGTTGATCCCTTCGCCCAACCCCGATGGAATTCAGATAGTCGCCGATTGGTATCGTAAAACGCTCGGCACAAAAAGCGAGGGCACGGCGCCGCCCGAGCTTTATCACCATTATGCCGGGCATGACGATAACCGTGATTGGTTTATGCTGAACCTGAAAGAGACGCAGGCGATAACGAAATTATTTTGGCAGGAATGGTTTCCGCAGATCGTTTACGACGTTCATCAACAGGGCGCAAACGCATCGCGTTTTATCATTCCGCCGTTTTTTGATCCGCCAAATCCTCGTGTCTCGCCGACGATATTACGCGAAGTTGGGCTGATGGGTTACAAAATGGCCGCCGACCTGCAGGCGAAGGGCATCGAAGGCGTGGCGACAAATTCGACCTACGATACATGGTGGCACGGCGGCTTTCGCTCCGCACCGTATTATCATAATTCGATCGGCATCTTGAGCGAAGCGGCGAGCGCAAATCTGATGTCGCCGATAACCGTCAAACGCGAAGACTTAGCCCGAAATCGCAACACACGCGGTTTGCCTAATTTATTAGAGACCGCAACAAATTATCCAGACACATGGGAAGGCGGCGAGTGGCGTCCGACGAATATCAATGAGATCGAAATGACCGCATCGCGTGCTTTGCTTTCGATGGCGGCGAAATATCGACAGCGATATCTACGCAATTTTTACGAATTTGGACAGACAAATTTGAAACAGGACCCGACCGTTCCACAGGCATATACGATCATCGCCGGCCAGCCGAATGCGGACTCGATCTCGCGATTTCTTGAAATTTTGATGTGGCAGGGCATCGAGGTTAAGGAGATGACCCGCGAGCTTTGGGTCAAGCACTGCAAAACGGAAGATTTTCACGAAATTCCGCTCGGCAGCTTCGTCGTATTTGTAAATCAACCGCAGAAAAACAATGTTCTGAGCCTTTTTGAAAAGCAAGTGTATCCGCATCGCCTTTTGCCGAATGGCGATGCCGAGGCGCCTTACGATGTCGCGGGCTGGACGCTGCCGCTGCAAATGGGCGTTGAAACATACGAGATATGGGAAATTCGTGATCTCGACAAATATTCGAATACGCTGAAACCTGTTACGAACTTAAATCAGGCACGCGGTGTTTTGAATCTCAAACCAAGCAAACAGCCGTTCGACAAACTTCCAAATCCGCTGAAAACAAACCCGCGTGTCGGCCTTTACAAACCTTTCACATCCTCGATGGACGAAGGCTGGACGCGGCTCGTTTTTGATAATTATCAAATACCGTTTAGGTCGCTTTCGAACGATGATTTTCGAAAAGGCAATTTGAATGTGGATACGATCGTGCTTGCGGCTGACGGCGAAAACACTATCATGAACGGCCTGAACGCGAACCGTTACCCTGATGAATTCGCGGGCGGCATCGGCGATGCTGGCATCGAAAATCTAAAGAAATTTGTCGAAAATGGCGGCAAGCTTGTTTGCTTTGACGATAGCTGCGCACTCGTGATCAAGCGTTTCGAATTGCCGTTAAAGAATGTCGTGGCCGGTGTTCGCCGCAACGAATTTTACAATCCCGGCTCGATCGTCAAACTCGAGGTCGATACCAAAAACCCGCTCGCACACGGGCTGACGGAAGAAGTTGCCGCGTATTTTTCGACAAGCTCCGCGTTCGAAGAGGTAAGAGTGACGCCTTCAGGCGGCGGCGGTGGCGAAGAAGGAATGCCTAAAGGCATCACTCTTACTGTTATCGCCCGATATGCTGAAAAGGACGCCTTGCTTTCGGGTTGGATGCTCGGCGAAAAATTCATAAACGGCAAAACCGCGCTCGTCGAGGCGACCTACGGCAAAGGCAAGATCGTCCTTTTTGCCTTCCGCCCGCAGCACCGCGGCCAATCATTCGGTACGTTTCCGTTTATCTTTAATTCACTGGAAAAACATTGAATCTAGCTGGACAATGAAATATGATTTATTTCAAGCGATATTTTCGGCCAATTGAGAATATCGTGGTCATAGCCCGAAGATTTTCGATTCGGGATCTTCAACGGCTACGTCGTGATTACGGCGGGAAGGATTGGCGAAAATTGAAGGGCGTCGCGAGAGTTGAATTGTTCGATGGCACCGTTAGAAATGCGGAAATACATTGGTACGAGTGCCATGGTATTGGCAAGCGTGAACTAAAGATCAAACGAATGCTGGATTAATATTATGAACATTAGGGGATTTGCGATCTGCCTAAAAAACGAAGATTATTCTGTGTCGCTTGAGCTACACAAAGTTTATCCGGTGGTCGCTCCATTAGAAAACGACCCGGATTCATACGTACGCATTGTTGACGAAAGTGGCGAAGATTATCTTTTTCCGGCTGACTGGTTCGAATCCGTCAGCCTCGGCACGAAACTCGAAGCGAAACTTTTGGAATCCGTTGCTGCGTGAAACCCTTATATATTCCCGGCGCCAAATAAACACTACATTCCGCTGAATTTACAATTCACTTGAGCGATAGGTCGTCGTCTTCGGCAAGTCGATTTCTTCGGAGTTGTCTGGCCGTTGGAAATTTCTGCCGACAATTTTGTAAATTCAGAATATAAACGCAGTTTTCCGATTCGTCGAATTCGTATATCGCACGAAAACGGCGACGGAAGATCAATTGCCGATATTTTTCATGTGAGCGGGAAGCCTGTAAAAGCGGCGATCCCATTTTTGGAAAGTCTTCAAACCGATCGACAAGTCGGATAATTCCGAAAGCAATTTCCTGCGGCAGAGCTTCAAGCACCAGAAAAGCCGGTGATGTCCAAACAATATCGGCCATGAATTATCCCGGGTAATTAAGGCGTTTCTTGACTTCATCGTGCGAGATCACATTGCCCGCAACCTTTGCACTTTCGCCAATGGCGATCAATTGCTCCAATTCGAGGTCATCGAGTGCGTTAAGGTCTTCTTCGATCTCGGCGTATCGCTTTGCCGAGATCAACACCGCAGATGCACGTCCACGCTGCGTTATCACAATGGGTTCGGACGACTCATTTGCTTCACTCAAAATTTGAGCCGCTTGCCGCTGAAGATCTGTAACCGGAATGATCGTTTTCATAGAATTATGTGGCTCCAACCATGTTGTTAACAATGTATCCAAATATGAAATGATTGTAAAGCATTAAATATTCCAATTTCCAACCAAAAGATTTATTATTGAATTTATGACCCCTCGGCATTTAGTATCGGCTTCCGTTTTATTTTTTTCATTTACATACAATTTGGCGGCGAACGTTATCGGACATTTTCGCCTCGCGGAGGAGCCTATAATTCGCATTGGCTTGCTGACGAATTCCAGTTCGGTTTCGATCACTACTTCGGACACGCAGCTTGTTGCGTTTTCGCCTGATGAGCCGCAAAAGTATCTTGCGACGAATCGGGTTACGGTTTCTGCGCGGGCTTATCGGCCGCCGACGTATGAGCATTATATTTTCGAGATCCAGAATATTGCGACCGCAGCCGAAGCAAACGACATTGCGAAAGATGTTCGCGAACAGACGGGCGAGACGGCGCAGGTTAGCATCGATCCCGGAAAGAGCACATGGAAAGTTTGGATCGGAGCACCGAAGGAATCGAAGGAAGAGGCTGATGAGTTTAAAGCTCAGCTTGCCGAAAATGGATTTGAGGACGTAACCATCGTTGCCGAGACGAAGACGGTGATATCGGAGGAAGCAGTCGCATTGTCGCATCAGGTTCGCAACGCCGGAAAATCGGAAGTTCGCAGTTTGATCAAACCGACCGGCTCGACGGCGCCTTTGAATTCGGCATTCGTCGATCCGAATCTGCGCGAGGTTATCGTAAACGGCCCGAGCGAAACGGCAAAATATTCGTCGCTCAAATCCATTGCGTTCGGTTCGTTTAATGATCGGATCACGCCGGTGAAATTGAACGGCAAGGCGTATCGCGGCAAGCTTGAGGTGTTTGTAAATTCGCGCGGAACATTGACGGTGGTCAACGCCGTGCCGCTCGAAGATTATCTGCTCGGCGTCGTTCCAAGCGAATTGAGTTTGCCGCAGCTTGAGGCACAAAAGGCACAGGCAGTTGCCGCCCGGACATACGCGATCGCGAATATCGACACCTTTGGCACTAAGGGATTCGACATGGTGCCGACCGTTTCGTCTCAGGTTTACAAGGGCGTTTCGATCGAAACGGCGATGGGAACGCGGGCGGTCAACGAAACTCGCGGCATCGTAGCAACATATAATGGCAAGCCGATAACGGCCTATTACACATCGACCTGTGGCGGTCGGACGGAAAACTCGGAAAACATTTTCGACACGGCAGAGCCGTATCTTCGCGGCGTCGAGTGCTCGCTCGAAGGGCGCAGGCACTTCGAACCGTTCTTCGTCAAAACGATCCGCCAACCGGCGAAAATTCGCGACGAAGGCAACCTCGAACTCGTGCGTCTGATGTCGCTGCTTGCGGTGAACGGTTTTGCGCTAAACGCAAATCCGATGACGGACGAATGGTTTGAGGCCGAACCGACGGTCGGGGAAATTTCGAATTGGATAAATCAGCTTGCATCGAAATTCGGCAAAACATTTCCAAATGTAACCCGCGAAACTGCAAAGCCGGTCGAATTGGGACGCGTGCTTTCCTCGATGATCTATACGCCGGGTGCACCCGACACGCTGCTCAGCGATTCCGATGTCGAATATCAACTAGCTTTCGATGACGCGGCGGAAATTCCGAAAGAGCGCCGAGCGGACATTGCAATGCTGATGCGCGACGGATATTTTACGCTTCGTTCTGATGCGACGCTGCAGCCGAATCGACCGTTTTCGCGTGCGAAATTCTTGCGTTTGATAAGGCAGATCTACGAAAAGAAGAAATGGATGCCAACACTGCAAAGCGGAACTACAAAGGCAAGTGTTGACGGCAAGCTCGTTCTGCGTTCGGGCAGAAGCGAACGACAGTTGACGATTCGCTCCGACGTGTTTTTGTTTCGGCAATTCGGAAACGAACTATATTCGGTAAAGGAAGCGGCCATCGTCGGTGGTGAAAATGTGCGTTTTCAAACCGACGGAACGGGTTCGGTCAATTACCTTGAGATCGAGCCGACCGATCAGCCGACGGTCGCCGAAAATATGTCGCCGTTTTCAAACTGGACAAAAACAGTCTCGGCTTCAACGGTTCAATCCAGCCTTTCACGCTACATTCGCGGCATCGGGACGCTTTACGACATAAACGTAAAACGCGTCGGATATTCGCGGCGTCCCATCGAACTTGAGATCGTCGGTTCAAACGGTGTAAAAACCCTTAAAGGCGGCGCGATTCGATCTGCATTAAGATTAAGAGAACAGCTTTTCGTGATCGATAAACGCTACTCGGGAAATCAGGTTGTGAGCTACACCTTCACCGGCCGCGGCTGGGGCCACGGCGTCGGCATGTGCCAATACGGCGCCTTCGGCTTAGCGAAATTGGGTATCAAATACGACGAGATCATCAAGCATTACTATACCGGGGTAGAATTAACGAGAGCGTATTAAATGATTTTACAATTTCTGCGTCCCGCCAATCTTCGAAAGATTTTTGTCGAATGTTCCGAGGGGTATGTGTCCTGCTTTTCGGGCGATCTCGAGAATCAGACAATCTGTGAATCCGATTGAGTTTTTCTTTTTGTAGTGTTCGAGAGCTGCAGATACCACGTGCGGTTCTTCAAAAATTATTACCGCTTGTGACAACAGCATCTCGATAGCGTCGATCAGGTTGGAGCGATCCAGGCCATAAACCGAATCGAGAACCCAGACCGTTTCTGCCAAAACTAAATGCGAGACCCAGGCACCTTTGGCGACGAAAGATTCGGCGGAGGTTTGTTGAGCCTTGTCGTCACGAACGATAAGACGCACGAGCACATTAGTATCAACTGCGCGCATGTTTTTTTCTAATGTGCTCTCGAACACCTTCTTTAAGTTCGTCGAGGGTTTTAGGCTCCGGTTTTTTCTTAAAGACTTTCTTGTGAATGTCTTCAAAACTGTAAAGTGTTGCACGTCGGACCACTATTTGATCGCCTTTTTCGTCCCATTCCATTACAGAACCAGGGCCGAGCCCGAGTTTCCGCCGAACTTTCGCCGGAACAGAAATCTGTCCTTGAGCCGTCAGCTTTGATTGTGCAAGTACCATCAACAAAATATTCGCACATTACCAGGGTAATGGCAAGCAGATTTTTGAACCGAAAAACTACTATTGGATACTTATCCACTAGCCGCGGCTGGGGCCACGGCGTCGGAATGTGCCGATACGGCGCCTTCGGCCTCGCCAAAATGGGCGTTAAATACGACGAGATCATCAAGCATTATTACACCGGTATCGAACTTAACAGGTTGTATTGAAGCATCCAGAATTGCTGTGAAGATGTCAGTTGACGCTTCCGATGCTATCAAATAGACTTAGGAACATGCAGCAAATGCACGGGAAACATAGCGGCAGCGAATGGACGAGGTCGGATGTTCTTCTGATCAATCCTCCGTGGGTCTCAAAGGACGAAAACATTTGGAACGGCATTAAGGCCGCAATGCCGCCGCTGTCTCTGCTTTCGATCGCCGCCTACCTTGAGCAGAACGGCATCTCGGTGCAGATTCTTGACGTTCATATTGAGAAACTCACGGCAGAGCAGGTCAAGGAGCGGATTCGCGTTGCCGATCCAAGATGGGTCGGGATGACCGTTATGACGGCTACTTCGGTTCCGGCACATAAGATAGCGCGGCTGGTAAAGGAAGCCGTTCCGTCGGCAAAGGTGGTCATGGGCGGAGTTCATGCCGAGGCTTTGCCGGGGGAAAGCCTGTCGAACAGCGCGGTTGATTACGTTGTTCGCGGGGACGGCGAACAAACTTTTTTCAAGATGATCTCGGGACATGACCCGACCCTGCTGGACGGGGTTTCGTGGCGTGATGGCGATGTGGCGGTGAATAATCCGCCGGTTGAGCTGAACATGAGTCTCGACGACTATCCAATGCCGGCCTACCACCTGGTCCCGATGCATAAGTATTACCCCACTATCGGCTCATACCGGCGACTGCCGGCGATCAACATGCTTATGACCCGCGGATGTCCGGGGAAGTGTACGTTTTGTAATTCTGCGAATACGACATTACGGAGCAGGTCTGCGGAACGCGTAGTTGAGGAGATAGAGTATCTGCGGAATAAGTTCGGTATCCGGGAGATACAGTTCTATGACGATACGTTCACTGTCAACCGAAAAAATGTGATGCGGTTTTGCGAGCTAATGATCGAGCGCAAGGTGAATGTCAGTTGGGTCGCCTTTATTCGCGCCGATTGCTTTAACGACGAGCTTGCTGCGGCCATGAAGAAAGCCGGCTGTCATCAGGTTTTGATCGGCGTTGAATCGGGCGACGACGAGATTTTGAAAAATATTCGAAAGACGATAAGCCACGACCGAACAAAGAAGTCGATCGCGATCGCCCGAAAATACGGTATCGAAAGTCGCTGCGCGTTCATCTTCGGCAATATGGGAGATACGATCGAGACGATGCAGCGCACCCTTGACTATAGCATTGAGCTTGATCCCGATCTGGGCCTCTATAATATTTCGACTCCATATCCGGGAACGCAGCTTTTTCAATGGGCGAAAGACAATGGTTATTTAGTTACTGAGGAATGGAGCGAGTACGAACTCTCGCGGTTTCTGCTCAAACTGCCGACGGTTACCGAAGACGAGGTCTTTCAGTTTTATGCCGATGCACATAAGAAATTCTATACGCGTCCCATCGCTCTCTACAGGCGCATTAAACGCTTTCGTCGGTGGACACATATAAGAGACGCAGTGCATGCCTTCTTCTTTATTGTGTTGAGACACAAAATGGGCCGCCGTGGGGAAGTTAGAGAAGACTGGGTATCGAACACAAAAGCTGATTTCTTCGATCTCGATCTGCTCGACGGTTCGGCTGTCCCGAAACTCACTTATGAGCTCCGACAGCCGAAAACGGTCGATCCGCGCGCATACGGCTCAGCTGCTTATGCTGCGGAGCGTGCTTAACCGCACGTTAGCCCAACCCATCAACGCACGCCGACTAAGCCTTGAACCGACTGAATCAGTTTTTCGGTGTCGTATCCAATTCCGTCCTTGAAGACGATCTCGACGTTTTCGATGTCGTTTATATTTGCGGCGGGATTTCCTTTTACGATCATTAGATCGGCTTGTTTGCCGGACGAGATCGAGCCGATCCGCGAATCTTCACCGAGGAATTTTGCACCGTTAAAACTCGCGATCTTTATCGCTTCGACCGGCGTAAATCCGGCTTCGACGAGAAGCTCGACTTCGCGTAGATCGCCGAAACCCGCGACCACTCCGCCGTTGCCGGTTGGATCAAGACCGGCGATGAGCAAGCCGCCGGCGGCAACAAATGCACGTTCGAAATCCATCGATTTTCTAACCAAAGCGGCCGTTTGAGAGTTGGCCGGAATTCTCGCACGCGAGGAAAGATACCGAATTCGGGCGTCCGGCGACATCACATCGAGCATTCGCGGATTGAGCAACGCCCGTGCCGCGCCGATGCCTGTTTGCGTAAGCGGAGCGCCGGCCTCGAAAACGGGCAGCGTCGATGTGATCGCAACATTTTTTGCGACGAGCGTTTTGATGGTTTCCTGCGCCGCAGCGCCTTTGATGTCCAAAGTCAAAAGACTTGAGCTCACGCCCTGCGGACACTGATCCGGTTTTTTGTCGGCGACGTATTCCGAATTTGCGAGCAAGCCGTGTTCTAGATTGTCGATGCCGATATCCGCGGCTTCTTTGTAACCGATCGAACACAGATGGCCGGTAACTTTCAGCTTGCGTTTATGAGCTTCCTCGACAACGGCGCGAAGTTCGTCGCGGGTGATGTTCATATAGGCTTTGAACGAGGTCGCGCCTTGATCTGCCCAAAAATTCACCATTCGTCGGGCATCTTCGGCGTCCTTGAGCTCGTGCATTACCGGCGTAAACGCGCCTTTGCCTTCGAGGTAAGGCGCCGTGATGTACATCTTTGGCCCGATCATTCGTCCGCTGTCGATCAGCCGTTTGATCTCAAGATCGGTATATGGCGCGACGCTGCCGGTCGTGCGGATCGTCGTTACACCAAGCGCGAGATAAAGCTTTGGAAAGCTGTTTCCCATGTCGGAGTAGATCGCGGGTGAACCGCCCATAGGGAAAAACAGATGGTTGTGCATTCCCACAAGGCCCGGCAAAACCGTATAACCTTCGAGATCGAAAACGTAGGCGCCGGCTGGCGTCTGAGTTGTCGCTGCCGACCCTATCGAACCGATCTTGTCACCGATGATGATGATCGATTGATTTTCCTTTGGCGCCGCACCCGTGCCGTCGATAATGCGGACGTTCTTCAACACGACTATCTTTGCATCGGATCGAATAAACGGCCGAAACGCTGACGGAGCCTGCGCGAAGAGGCCGTTGGAAAATAGCAATGCGGTGAGTAAAAGAGAAAATATTTTCATATGGATTCCAGAATATCGATCAGTTTGAATTACATTTTGCCAAGAGCCTCGCATCTAAATCAAGCGTCGAGGGTCGGATGCCCTGGGCGGCGACCGCTGCGGTCATTATAAAGATCATTGCGGCAAAGGAAGCAGTTACTTTGATCGATTTGGTAATTAAATTCATCAGCCGTTCCTCCTATAGCTCAAATGAGCCGATAAAATTTGGTTCCTTGTTTGTTAAACCCGGATTACGCATTGGAACATTCTACTATCGTGTAAACCTTGGAACCGCAGATTTAGGCGGAAAAACAGCTGAAAGCTCTAAGCTGGCAGCTCTTAGCTCTTTTCTAACTAAAGATTTGATAGGCGCACGCCAAAATGTTTTCTAATACGTAATTTGGGTTAAAGTTTAATTGGAATTCGAACAGTTTTCAATTCCGTCAATTTCGAAAACCTTTCTTTGGTATTAATGTTGAAACTGAATCAATCGTTATGAAAGCCAAAACGAGAAAAAATTCTGAACACTTTCGAATGCGTGTGCGGCGCAAATTTGCTGTCGTCTCCTTCGCGTTGCTTGTTTGCATTTTTGCGATAGCGACCTGCGGTTCAAACGCTTTCGGCCAAACTCCGAAATCGGCAGCTATCGAGCTCGGTTCTAAAACTGCGAAGAACGGATTCAGGAACGAAGATGAGATCCGCGATAAATTCAATAATTGGCGCGCGGATGAAGACGCGCGGGCTTGGCTGGTTTCGATGAGTTACAAACTTGCCGAGATTGAATCGGTCGCGGCCGCGAAGCCGCATGGTGAAAAATCGGATGTCGATGTCGTTATTAAAACCAAAACGGGCGAAAAACGCGAGGGCATATCGATCAAACTCGTGAGCAGCCCGAACGGCTTTAATCAAATAGATAAACGCTGGCTGCGGCAATACGTTAAGATGTGGAAAATGCCGGCAAATGTCGAGACCACGCTGAAGTATTTTCTGGGCGAGACACCGCCATCAAAACCGGGCCGCGAGGCAAAGCGAATGTACCTGAACGAGCTCGACGCCGAATCGCAAAAAGCCCTCATCGACTTTTTTACTGTAAATAAAGAAATGATCGTATCCGATCTTTTCGAGGGCGACGGCATTCACGCCGCAGGTTGGGTTATGGTCGCTCTGAAATCAACCGACAAACCGCGTTGGATTATTCGCACCTCAGCCGACACGATCAGATTCTTTAGCGAAGGCCCGGTCGAACTCACCCGCTCCGGTAACCTAAAAATAGGCCGCATCACGATGCAAAGAAAAGGCGGCGACGCCGGCCGCGAAACCGCCAAACAACTTCAATTCAAAATAAACCCGGCCTTACTATTTGATGCAAAATGAGATTTTCGCGAAGCCAAATTATCGGAGCGTTGATACTGTTTGTAGCGATCCTGATTTTCACAATGCTTCGTCTTTATGTATCCAAACTCTGATTTGTCTTAGGCTGCCCACATAAGCCATTTCAATGAAGTCAGTGATTGAATTGCAGAAAGAATGCTATATTTACCCACGATGAAATTACGATTTGACGCGACCTTGGAAGACTTTGTAGATGTGACAGTTCACTCTATACCGCGTTCCAACATTCTTTCTATTGTCATCTCGGCGGTCGTAACAGGTGTTGTGTTGGGCATCGTGATCCAGTTTCTATTCAGCAATCTGGCACTGGCAGTGATTTTGGGGGTAGTACTGGCTGTCTATGTCGTTGTCGCGAATTACAACATACGCGAACGAAATGCACGCAAACTTTTTGTTGAAAAGTATCATGTGAAAGACTCTGTTCCTATTGAAGTGGAGATAAGTGAATCAGGTCTTTCTTTCAACCAGCAGGGAACGACCACTATCCACGATTGGAATACTATCGAGTTGATGGAAGAAACCGACGATGCAGTCTATTTCAAAACGAAATTCGGTGGCTACTCAGCCGTCCGTAAACGAGCCTTTGGCACTGACGATGAAATGAATGAGTTCCGTAAGATTGCAGAACATTATTTGAAAGCAGGAACGATTCGGTAACGTTTGGCTTTCGAGTGTCTTGGGCGGAACCATTTCCGAAGTGAGCCAAACTATCATTTATTCGGGCTTGTCATCCATGTAAAAAACTACCTTGCCGCCGCTGGTTAGATCGGCGTATGTCAGGTAATTGCGCTTTAGGGGTTTTCCGTTGAGCGTGATGTTACTGACGTAAACGTTTGTGTCGCTTTGGTTTTTGGCTTCGATGGTTAGGGTTTTGTCATTTTCGAGATGGAGGACGGCGGTTTTAATCAGTGGGCTTCCGAGTTCGTAGCGGCCGGAGGCGGGTGCGACGGGATAGAAGCCTAGGGCCGAGAACAAATACCACGCGGACATCTGGCCGCAGTCGTCGTTGCCGCCGAGGCCGTCAACTGTTGGACGATATTGATTTTTGAGGATAGCTCGGACGCGTTCCTGAGTTTTCCACGGGTCGTCAGTCCAGTTGTAGAGATAGGCGACGTGGTGGGCGGGTTCGTTGCCGTGGATGTAGCCGCCGATGATGCCTTCGCGGGTGATGTCTTCGGTCTCGGCAAAAAATTCGTCGGGCAAGTGCATGGTGAACAGCTCATCGAGATGAGTAGAGAATTTCGATTTGCCGCCCATCATTTTTATCATCTCATCGGGGTCGTGCGGAACGTAAAGGCTGTAATTCCAGGCATTGCCCTCGATAAATCCCTGGCCCTCGGTCTTTAGCGGATCAAACACTTCGGCAAATTTGCCGATGCTCGATTTTGGACGCATAAAGCCTGATGACGAATCGTAGAGGTTTCTCCAATTCTCCGAACGGCCGATGAATTCCTTGTAAATATCTACCCGATTCAATTTCTTCGCCGCCTGCGCGATGGCCCAATCGTCGTAAGCGTATTCGAGCGTTTTTGAAACCGAGGACGTATTTTTATCGTCCGGAACGTAGCCGAGCTTCATGTAATATTCGAGGCCGTCATAGTATTTCGTTCGTGCGGTTTGGGCGGAAGCGTCGAGTGCTTTCATCGCGTCCGGGCCGGTGAGATTTCCCGTAACGATTGCATCCGCAACGACCGAGACGCTGTGATAGCCGATCATGCACCAATTCTCATTCGCGTAATGCGACCAGACGGGCAGCATCTTGTGCACGCTTTGATCGTAATGAGCCATCATCGAGCGGATCATGTCGCGGTTGCGCGACGGTTGAATAATGTTCAATAGCGGATGAAGCGCGCGGTATGTGTCCCATAGGGAAAAGGTCGTGTAATTGACCGGAATTTTTTTACCGGCTATGCTCGATTTCGCCCTTACTGACGTGCGGGCTTTTGCAGTGTTCTGGTGGACATTTTGATCTAGGCCCATGTATTTACCGTCCGTGTCCATATAGACGGTCGGAGTAAGAAGGGCGTGATAGAGCGCCGTGTAGAAGTTGGTCATCTCGCCATCGTCAATGGTCGTAACGACGATCTTCGAAAGTTCTTTGTTCCATGCTGCTTGAGCCTCGCGCTTTGTGCGTTCGAAATCCCAATGCGGAATTTCGGCTTTTAGATTTGCTTTAGCGCCGTCAGTCGAAACCGGCGACAATGCAAATTTCAACTTTATCTTTTCGCCTTCGGCAGTTTTGAAATCAAAATGCGCGCGTATTTGTTTCCCGGCCATTTCAGGAAAGTTTTTCGTCTGATCAAATTTGCGCCAAAATCCTTTGTAGTCTTCCTTGCCGAAATTCTTAAAACCATAAGATGCGAACGGCTTGGAAAATTCCATCGCGAAATAGACCGTCCGCGTTCGCGCCCAGCCGTTTGTCTGGCGATAACCGACGACTGTGTGATCGTTTTCGACGCGGACAAATGTCCAGACATTCTTGTCCTCGTAATTGTAGATGCCGTGCATCAAGTCGAGGATTATGTGGCTGCTATCGCTCGCCGGGAATGTGTATTGGTGAAACCCGACGCGCGTCGTCGCGGTCATCTCGGCGAGAATATTGTCGTCGTCTAGCTTTGCCTTGTAATAACCGGCTTCTGCGGTTTCATTCGCATGTGAAAATGCGGAACGAAAACCGCTTTTCGGATCGCCCATTTGACCCGGTTCCATTTGAAGTTCGCCGACCGTCGGCATTATCAAAAAATCGCCGAGATCAGAATGTCCAGTGCCCGAAAAATGAGTGTGCGAAAAGCCGACTATCTCTCGGTCGTCGTAATTGTATCCGGCGCAATATCGATAGGCGTCCTTGTTATATTTGCCGCTGATATTGTGCGGCTGCTCGTCGGTATCCGGCGAAAGCTGCACCGACCCAAACGGCACCGTCGCCCCGGGAAACGTGTGTCCCATCTTCTGCGTGCCGATCAGCGGGTTTACGTATTGGACGTAATTAGCCGTTTGTGCAGGAACTTGCAGATATGAGCCGGTCAATATTATTAGGATCAATAGTTTTTTCATCATTTTGTTTCAGAACATCTGAAAACTGATAGGTTATAGCTGATAATATTACGGAATTGATGGATGATGCGAACCCAGAAAAGCCGATTTTCGCTATTGCGGGGCCGACGTGTTCTGGTAAGACTGCTCTTGGCGTGCGGCTGGCGAAGCACGTGGGCGGCGAGGTGGTGAATTTTGATTCAGTGCAGATCTATAAGGGAATCGAGATCGCGACTGCCAAGCCGACGGACGAAGAAAAGCATGGGGTTACTCATCATTTGATCGATTATGTCGATCCGAATATCAACTATACCGCGGCTGATTGGGCGCGTGATGCTGCGGAGAAGATCGTCGAGATCGAGGCTCGCGGCAAGGTTTCGATACTTGTCGGCGGCACCGGATTTTATCTGCGGACGCTGCGTAAGCCTTTGTTCGATAGCCCGAAAACCGACCCAGGAATTCGCAAAAAACTAAAATCGATAAAACAGGATCGTGGTGCCGAACATCTTTATAGAATGCTGGTACGGCTCGACAAAAATGCGGCTGAAAAGCTGTTTCCGAATGATTCGGTTCGCGTGATGCGTGCGCTTGAAGTCTATTTTCAAACCGGCAATCGAATTTCGGAAAAGCAGCCGGATCGTTCCGAACCGCCGGAATTTGCGGCGCGTATCCGACTTTTCGTTTTAAATCCGCCGCGAGAACTGCTTTATGAAAAAATAAACCGCCGCACCGAAAAGCATTTTGAAAACGGTCTTGTCGAAGAAGTGCAACAACTTCTCAAAATGGGCGTATATGAAGATGGCAACGCGCTTGGTGCACACGGCTATCGACGGGTTTGTGAGTATCTGCGAGGCGAGCGAACGCTCGAAATCGCAGTTGAACAGAGCAAGCAGGACGTGCGAAATTATGCGAAACGGCAATTAACATGGTTTCGCCGAGAGAAGGATGCTGTTTGGCTCAACGGCTTCGGAAACGAAGAAGCGGTTTGGCAGGAGATAATGGCAAAGCTAATATGAGCCCGAACAAGCGATTATGTGTTGCCGCAAAGCACCCCAGCCCGACAGTAACGGGCGGATACCGGGATGAAACTATTGTGCTCTATGTGAAAGAATAAAACTTTGCGAAACTTTGCGTAATCTTTGCGATACTCTGCGGTAATATTCAAAGCTGTAACGCAAAGGATCGCAAAGAAGCTAAGAATCGCAAAGCACCCCAGCCCGACAGTAACGGGCGGATACCGGGATGAAACTATTGCGCTCTAATAGAATCAATGACTTACAAAAGAGTTTCTAAGAAGATTTAGTGAGAAGGTTTTAGATCGTTCAGCTTGGAAGAACCCACCTTTTAGTGTGGTTTGGCGTCATTTCGCGGATCCTTCTTTTATCCACCAAATTACACTAATCAACACGAAAAATGCTTGAATGACACAGAGAGCGGGAATGAATTTTCTTTCAACCTGCATTAAATCTGATATAATCGTTTGTGTAATCCTAAATTTAAGATTCTAAACTGGAAAATGTTATGGAAAAACAGCCTGCCCAGAACATTCAGGACGCATTTTTGAATTCGGCGCGACGTGAACGTATAAACGTTGTGATCCATCTTTTACAAGGCTCGACGTTTTCGGGCCGGATCAAGAGTTTTGATAAATTTTCTGTTCTTTTGGATACTAACGGACAGGATCTTCTAATTTTCAAACATTCGATCTCGACGATCTCGCAGGAACGCAAAAGCGCATCCGCATAGTACGATTTTGCAGGGAAAATTCATCACTTTCGAAGGGATCGACGGCAGCGGCAAGTCCACACAGCTTCGCATGCTTGCCGGAAATTTGCGCGCCTCAGGCGTCGATTTCATAACTACGCAGGAGCCGGGCGGAACGCCGCTCGGGCGGCGCCTGCGTGAGACGTTTCTCGAAACCGAGGAATCGGTCGCGCCGATTGCCGAGCTTTTGTTATTTGCGGCCGATCGAGCTCAACATGTTGAGTTGCTCATTAAGCCATCATTGGCGGAAGGCCGAATTGTGTTTTCGGATCGCTATGCCGATGCAACGTTTGCGTATCAGGGCGCAGGCCGCGGGTTTGCGGAAGAATCAGTCAATCAGGTGATCGAACTCGCGACCGGCGGACTCAAACCCGACCTGACGCTTTATTTCGATATAACGGTCGAACGTGCAATAGCGAGAATGTCCGAACGCGAGGATTCGGAAACGATCAAGAACCGAATGGATCGCGAAACCGCCGAATTTTATACGCGTGTTCGCGACGCATATCACGGCATCGCGAATCGCGAACCTGAGCGGTTCAAAGTGATAGACGCGAATGGCAATGTGGACGAAACGCACAAGAAGGTTACCGGGATCGTATCGGAATTTCTGGCATTGGCAGAAGTTTGAATGAGCGTGCACCGGACTGCGGAATGCAAAAGCCCGCGCGTCGAGCAAGGGCGATACGAGCAACTCCGGGCAGCGCACACCGGCAGAAACGCGAGCGTGAAGAGCGTGAGGACGTGGACATCCCGATATCGCCCTTGCTTACGCGCGGGCTTTTGCATTTGCGAACGAGTGTGCTTATTCGAACACTCGAAATATTGAGAGAGCCCTTACTTACGTGCGGGCTACGGACATGGCGAAAATGTTTTCAGATCTCATCGGAAATGAAAAGGTAAAATCCTCGCTGATTCATTTACTCACGTCGGGACGTCTGCCGAATTCTCTTCTTTTTGCTGGACCCGATGGCGTAGGCAAAAAGCAGTTTGCCATCGAACTCGCACGCGCTTTCGTTTGCCGGCAGCCTATCGACTCTCTCGCTTGCGGCGAGTGCTCGGCATGCAGGCGTGTCGGTGATTTCAACACGCCGACATCCGAGAAAGGCGAAGATCATGATCATGTTTTTTTTGGCGAGCATTCCGATGTCGGTCTTGTGATTCCATTCAATCGAAATCTTCGCGTCGGCGCGATTCGTGCTTTAGAGATTCAGGCAAACTACCGGCCGTATGAAGCGCGGGCACGCGTGTTCATTGTCAATGACGCAGAGAAGATGAACGATGCGGCGGCGAATGCATTGCTCAAAACGCTTGAAGAACCGTCGGATACGACATACATTATTCTGATCGCATCGCGACCCGACGCGCTGCTTTCGACCATTCGTTCACGCTGCCAGACGATTCGCTTTGCACCTGTGGCCGCTGACGAAATCGAACGGTTTTTGATCGATAAAAATTCAATTGCCCCAACCGACGCGCAGCTTGCTTCGAAGTATTCAAAGGGCAGCATCGCCCGCGCGCTCAATTTTGACATTACACAATTTCGCGCCGAACGCGATGCTCAACTCGCCACGATCGAGGCAGCTCTTGTCGATAAAAATCGCCCGTCGCTTATCCGTGCCAGCGAGCGAATGAACGACGCAAAGAACAAAGAACGTTTCGAAGAAAACCTCGGCATCCTTGAATCGCTCGTGCGGGATGTTTGGCTGTTAAAGAATTGCTGCGGTCCGAAACTCATGACGAATTCCGATATTTTGGAAAAACTTCGCGATCTTGCCGACTCGATCTCGACCAAACCGCTTGCAGCATTTCTTGCTGAGATAGAATCGCTTCGCTCGGGGCTGAATGTTAATACTAACCGCAAGATCGCGACGGAAGCACTTTTTTGTAGGATGACGATAGATAATGCAACTGCCGGCTAGCAACCATTTTGATTTCACTTTCACCAAATGTGTTGAATGTTTCGAAACCAAGAGGACAAATCCGAATGAAAAATCTGTTTTTTGGTGTGGTATTGACGATATTTGTCGGCTCGGTCGGTGTTTCAGGGCAAGTTGCATTCCCCAGACGTGCTCCGGTGCTCAAAACCGGAGTTGAAACTTACGTCGCTGATAACTTTGTTGTAGGCGATGTGAAAGCGAGCGTCCAGAGCAAGGCGGTTTACATTGCCAAGCCGGAGTATCCGAATGAGGCGCGATGGGCGGGAGCCGAAGGCGAGGTTCGTGTTCAAATCGCGATCGACAGCGATGGGAATGTCAGCAAAACAGAAGTGCTTTCGGGCGATCCTTTGCTAATAGCGGCCTCGACTGATGCTGCCCGCCGGACCAAGTTTCGCATAGCGCGCGATGCAAGCGGGCAAGCCGTAGAAGACGGCGGAATTCTCGTCTATACATTCGAGATAAAAAAAGCGAATTGGAGTGCTGTCGCCTATGGTTTGAGCGGCCTCGACCGCTTACCGATATGGACGTTTTCGATTCCAACGGCGATGAAAGCATTGGAGCCGGACTGGACAAGAGAGCGGAACTTGCTTGCGAAACTGGATGAGATTCGACGAGCCGCGTCGCCACCTCAGCGACCGGCTGTCGTTACGCGCTCAGCCCAAACGACAACCACGACGCGGTTGCCAAATGGAACGATAAGCCGTTCATCAAACATTAGCGGCCAATTAGTCGTGCCGCAGGAGCCAACTGCTGAACAAAAGAGTTTGGCACTTGATCTGCAGACGGCTTTGGGAATCCGCCTGTCGAACGATGAGCTAAGTCAATGGCAATTCAACCTTGGCTTGGGCCTAAGGGAAACGGCTGAACAGATCAGAAACCCTAACGTAAGCTCGACCGCTGCGCCGATCATTCAAAAATTTATCGATACCGCCCCGGTGAGCGCTTCGCCGCAAGTCTTAACGGCGCTTAGCGATTTAGAGGCGAATTATCGAAACGGAAAACGCAACCCCGATTTGCTTAACGAAACGGCACGGCTATATACAATAATTTTGGGCAGCAAATAGAATTGCGAGTTGAATACAACGCCATCCAAAACCTCAAAAAACGGTTCCGACGACGGGAGCGCTTTTTGAAAATTAAAAAAGTTTAAAGTTCCGGGAACATTCCCATAATATTGGTGTCTAATCGGAAAGCGAATTCTGCTACTATATTTCAAAGGAGAAAAATCGTTATGAAACAAATTGTTTCTATTGCGGCGTGTGTTTTGTTTACGCTCGCGTTTGTTTTTTCGGGTTCAGCGCAGGACGGACCAAAGGTAATAAAAGGCGGCGTGCTTAATGGCAAAGCAATTTCGCTTCCGAAACCGGTATATCCTGCCGAAGCAAAAACGGCGAGGCTCGGCGGTTCAGTGGCGCTCGAGATACTGATCGACGAAAATGGGGCGGTTGTCGAGGCAAATCCTAGAGACGAAGGATCGACAGTTAGGGAAACCGATATAGACGGCATGGTAACGACGAAAAACGATACGCTGCCCGATCCGCTTCTTGTCGAAGCTGCGCGCGATGCTGCAATGAATGCCAAGTTTAGCCCGACGGTTTTGAGCGGCGAGCCTGTAAAAGTTTCAGGCGTGATCGTTTACAGCTTTGTTTTTGACACACTCAAATCTCTTTCCGGCGGCGTGTTGAATGGCAAGGCAATCGATTTGCCCGCTCCGACATATCCGGCTGCGGCGAAAGCGGTTAGAGCAGCGGGCACTGTTACGGTTCAGATATTGATCGATGAAAACGGCGACGTTGTGTCGGCAGCCGCAGTTTCCGGGCATCCGCTACTTCGCTCGGCAGCTGCCGCGGCGGCACGAGAAGCAAAATTTTCCCCAACATTGCTTAGCGGAAATCCGGTAAAGGTCAGCGGCATTCTTACGTATGCATTTGTGCTGCCTGACAAGGGTGAAAATTAGTCGTAAGATTAAAGGGTGAATTCCGAAGTAGCCGCCAATCCCTTTGCCGATTCTACACTGCGTTTTTTTGCCGGCGTTGGTGTGGCGGCGATGGTTGTCGGTGCGGGCGTTGTATGGTATTTCGACCCTTCGCGTGCCGGATTTATGCCGGCATGCCCGCTATACACAACGACCGGTTTCGCGTGTCCGGGCTGCGGGATGACGCGCGGGCTTCACGCCTTGATGCACGGCGACATTTTAACCGCGCTTGATTTCAACGCGCTTATACCGCTCATCCTCATTTTCCTTGGCTATTTATTCTTCTCAATGCTCTCGGTCGCTGTGCGCGGCCGCGGGCTTGCGGTCGGCAAATGGAATCTCGTTTTGCTGTGGGTCGTTCTTGGATTGCTGATTACTTTTGGAATTTTGCGAAACCTGCCGTTTTATCCCTTCACGATCTTATTTCCGTAAAGCATTGGCCCACGAAATACACGAAACAAACGAAACAAAGAAGCGTATTTCCCCTTTTTTCGCTGTAATGGACATTTTTGATGCTAATTTTTAGAACTTTTTTCTAATAGACATTTTTGATGCTGTTTTTTTTCATGTACTGGTAGAAATAGGATTCAAGAACTGGTAAAGGTATT
>JBOGOW010000005.1:0-23132 GCA_050748285.1 Pyrinomonadaceae bacterium | reverse complement strand
TTCGAAGGGGAGAATGACGCATCTTGCTTCGTGACGGTTTCAAAAGAACCTCCACACGACCGAGCTGCCATTCTCCTTTTCTATATCCAAATCTATACGAATTGGATGCTTTTTTGAACATACAAACGACACGAAAGTACTAAACGACCGATATTCTATGAATAATCATCCTGCCTTCGTCGATCAGGTTTGCGCTGTTAAAATTGGGAAACAGGTATTTGATGAGCTTTGCACGGACAATTTTTTTGACGGGCTTTCCGGGGTTTATCGCCGGGCGGCTCGTCGAGCGCATGGCGGCGGCGGACGTGCAATTTTTCTTGCTCGTGCAGCCGCAGTTTGTTGAAACGGCAAAGGGCGCGCTGCAGCGGATCGCATTAGAAAAAAATGTGCCGCTCGAAAATTTTGCGCTTGTCGAAGGCGATATTACGAAAGACGATCTCGGCGTTTCCGAAGCCGACCTTAATATTCTGCGTTCGGAAACGACCGACATTTTTCATTTAGCTGCGGCTTACGATCTTGCGATCGAGAAAGAAATTGCCTACGCCGTAAATCTCGACGGAACGCGAAATGTAAATTCTTTCGCTCGTTCGGTTTCGAATTTAAGTCGCTACAACTATATCTCGACCTGCTACGTCGCCGGCAAGCGAACGGGCGAGATTCTCGAAACCGAACTAGAACACGATGCAGGATTTCGAAATTTTTACGAAGAAACAAAATATCTTGCCGAGATCGAGGTCGAAAAACTTAAAAAAGAACTTCCGGTTGCGATATTTCGTCCGTCGGTCGTGGTCGGTGATTCGCAAACCGGCGAAACGGCTAAATACGACGGCATTTATTATTTGATCCAATATCTTCGAAAATGGCCTGAGTTTTTGCGAATGATAAATGTCGGGAACGACGACGTGCGGCTGAACTTGGTTCCGGTCGATTTCGTCGTCGAATCGTTGTCGGCTCTTTCTACAAATGAAGATGCGGCTGGGAAGACGATCGCCTTGGCCGACCCTTCGCCGCTGACCACTGCGGAATTGTTCGATCTTATTGCGGAAAATCTTTCCGGAAAGCGTTCATCGTTGAAGCCGCCCGCGAAATTGATCGAGCTTTCGCTGCGAACGCCTGTTTCGCCGCCGATCACCGGTCTGCCGCATCACGCAGTGCCGTATTTCTTTCTGGAGCAAATCTACGCTACGTCAATTTCGGAGAAACTGCTTGCGCCGCTCGGTATTTCGTGCCCGAATTTCGCCGAATATGTCGGAAACTTGCTCAATTTCGTTGCAAAACATCCGAAACTTTAAGCCGCTTAAACCCCGATTACGAAAAAGAAAATATTTTGGCCTCCGCCTATCAAATCTTTAGATAGAAGAGAGCTAAGAGCTTTCAGCCGGCCTTCCGCCGAAAAGTCGCAGTTCCAAGTCTTACCCACTAGTAGAATGTTCTAATGCGCAATCTTAGTGCATGGCAGTAAACGTGCCGTTCTCTGCATCAAACCTTGCGTAACACAATGCGTATTTTATTGAACCGAGCCAGTTTTTTCCTCGTCATCGCTTTTTCGTGCGCCGCAATTTCCTTCGGCCAAAGCCGCCGGGTCGCACCGACGCCGACGCCCACACCGGAGGCGACGATACGCGTCGAGACCGAAGAGATAAAGGTTAACGTGCTTGCCTATGACGAGGCCGGAAAATTCGTTTCGGACGTGACCAACGCCGACCTTGTCGTGAATGAAAACGATATTCTTCATCAGCCGACAAGCGTTCGGCGAATTCCGGCGAATGTTCTGATCGTGATGGATACGGGCGGCGAATTTCGCTCGGTAAAAACGCTCGATCAAACGCGGAAGGTCGCCCGCGCGGTTGTTGGAGCGCTTCGACCGGAAGATTCGATCGCCATTCTACAATATGCCGATAAAGCGGTTATCGCCGCCGAATGGACGACCAATCGCGGGCAGATCGATTCCGCGATCGGGAAAACGAAATTCGGCATCGGCTCTGCTTTTGTCGATTCGCTAAATCTCGCACGCGAATTTCTGACAGCCCCGGATCTGGAAAACAAACATCTCGTTTTGATAAGCGACGGAACCGACGGCACAGTCGATCTTCGCAAGAAGAATGAGGCGATGCGAAAAATACTTTCGACCGATATAGCGGTTCATGTTATCAGCTATACGCGAATGGAGTTGACCGATATCGAACCGCGAACCAAAGCTCTATCGAATTCGCCGCCGCCTAAAGCGATGCCGGATGAGATAGCCGCGACGCTCCCAAACGGTGTCCGCGATGTTGCCCGGGCACCCAAGATAGGGCCAACAATAAACCTCGACCGCACTCTTCTCAAGAAAATGAAAAACCGAAAGGCCGATCTTGAATTGAGCGAGGAAATGCTCGGTTCATTGGTCGAAAATACGAACGGCACGTTGATCGTGCCCGATACGCTCGACGAAATGCTTGCGAAATCCACGACCGTTGCAAAGATGATCGACGCGAGCTACGTGCTTACATACGAGCCGAAGGTTTCATTTGCCGAACGCGGCGGCGAACGCCGGATCGAGGTAACGTCGAAACGTCCCGGCCTTATAGTTCAGGCGAAACGCAAGTTCATCGTTCCGCCATCAAAGCGTTAGAAAATTTCCGTAACTTTTTTACCTGCAGCTCCGTCTATACAAACGACGGAATACAAGGAACAGGACCGAATGAGCATTTTCCCGACGGCCTTGCAGGACGAAACTTTCATAACCCGCGCAGAAGACGCATCGAGCGGGCCGCATATTCGCGCCGAGTTGACCGACCGTCAGTTGGTCGATGCGGTGATTGCCGGAAACACCGATACGTTCGAGCAGATATACGACAGATACAAACGCCCTGTTGCGATAACCGCCGCAAGATTCTTCCGCCGTCCCGAACAGATCGAAGAAATAATACAAATTAGTTTTGCGAAGGCGTTTACGGAACTCGCAAATTTTCGCGGCCAGCATGAGGCGAGTTTGGGAAGCTGGCTGACGCGCATAGCGGCGAACGCGTGTCTTGATACGATCCGCAGCCGGCGGCGAAAGCCCGAAGATCTGAACTGCGAGCTTTCCGATGGCGAGAGCGCGACGCTGCTCGATCTGGCATCCAACGGTGAAAAAACTGCGGAAGAAAATCTTGCGATACGCGATCTTTCGGCAAAGCTGCTCGCACGACTGCCTGATGACGACCGCGCACTGCTTCAAATGCTTTATGTGGAAGATATGACGGTTGCCGAGATCGCGGATGTGCTCGGCTGGTCGAGTTCAAAGGTAAAGATAAGGGCTTGGAGGGCGCGAAATGTGCTGCGGCGGATTTTGGGACAGTATCTGTAACCGTTCGCTGCGGACAAGCGTCTATTGAGGTGGAAGATGAAACGACGAGATTTACAAATTGAAGAGATCGGAACGAGCCTGTTGGCGGCTGACGCATTGACCGAAGTCGAGATCGACCGGATCGCGTCGAAACCTTTTCTTTATTCGTCGATAAAAGCGACACTCGGCGAAAAGCCCGTCAAAAGAAGTTCGATTTTAAACGTCAAGCTATTTGCGGCGTTTGCTTCATTGGCGATTATCGTCAGCGTATCTGCCGCTATATTAGTTCGCAGCGGTTCAACGGCGTTGGTAGTTGAGCGGTCGAAATCAATCGTGCCCGTCTCTGTCACGCAATTCTCTGAGCCGGATCGGTTGGTTGATAACAAAGCGGTCATCGATCCTGAGATCGAACCGAATCGAGTTTCGACGACGATTCAAAGGGCAACGTATCGCAGGCCGACAAACAAAAGTGTCAAAACTCGAAAACCGGCGGTTGAACAATTGCCCGATATTGAATTTTATCCTCTCACATACTCGGGCGACCCAAACGAGGTTGTTCGCGGCGGCCGCGTGATTCGTGTTGACCTGTCGCGTGCGTCGCTGTTTGCGATGGGCATCGACGTCCAGCTCGAAAACGGTGCCGAAACGGTGAGAGCCGATCTGCTTGTCGGGCCGGACGGCGTGCCCCGCGGCATTCGAATGCCGAATTAAAATTTTTACGTCCAAAAGGAGAAAGAAAATGAAAGTATTAGCAGCAATTATGATGTTCGTAACGCTCGGCGTTATCGCAAGAGCTCAGACAGCGCCCGAGGCCAAGGTGATCGCCGAGATCGCATCGAGCAGCAGGAGCGCAAAGAACGCACCGTTTTCAGCGGATGCGGTCAGCGAAAGCGTGCAGACGCTTGCCGACGGCAACCGCATCGTCCGCAGTTCGACGAGCAAAATCTACCGCAATAGCGAGGGTCGCGTTCGCCAGCAATATACAGGCGGAACCGGCGGCATGTTCGGCTCGTTCTTTTCATTCGGCGACGGCGTTTCGGTTTTTAATCCAATGGGCGGAAGTTTTTCGCTCGACGTCGGCTCAAAAGTAGCCCGCGTTTTTGACGGCGTTGCCGGTCAAGGCCTTTCGATCGCGTCCGTCGCGCCGTTGGCTGCGCTGAAACCTTTAGAGGCAAGCAAGCTATCGCCCGCAACGGTTGCCGAGTTAAGCGCAATGAAGGGTCAGGGCTCGATTGAAACAAGCAAGCTCTCGCAAGCGGCACGGGCTGAGATCGAAAAGTTTAAGGCAGAAGCGGATAAATTCAAGGTCGAGGCCGAGAAATTCAAGGGTGACGCTGACAAATTAAAAGCGTACGCCGATGAGATGCGTGCGGCCAGCGGCCAGCTTGCCACAACCTTAAGCAGCGCCACGACACTTTTTGCTCCGGAATTGAGATCAAAATGGGATACCCGCACCGAAGAGCTCGGCGAGCAGAATATCGAGGGCGTTAATGCGAAAGGCACGCGGACGATCACGACCATCCCGGCCGGTGCAATCGGCAATGAAGGCCCTATCGAAACCATTTACGAAAAATGGTATTCAGATGAATTGAAGATGGTTGTTTATTCGAAACACACCGACCCGCGTTTTGGCGAACAGACCTATCGCCTGACCAACATCAACCGCACCGAACCCGACCCGTCGCTTTTCCAGGTGCCGAACGGCTACAAGGTCGTCTCCGGCGGACAGGGCGGCAATTACCTGTTCAATACCACAAAGGCACAGCAGGTCGAACGTGCCTCAGGGTCCAAATCCGCACAAACCGGAAGCGGACGCACAAAACCACAGCAGAATTAAGTTGCCACACTGTCCTCCTGGTGTAATGCCGCGGGCCACACGGCCCGCTTTTTCGCGCCGGGGAAACTTCACATTGCCTAAGTCAATACTCTTAACTAACGAGCAAAAAGCGGGGGCAAGCCCGCCTTCCGAACTTGACTTGTAATAACATACCTTATTCCTGTCGGTTATCCCGAATGTTTAGTAGAGTCAGTATCTAAATTACACGCAGTCAGGAAGACGGGCTTGCCCAACCCCACAGTTTTTTTTGCACATCATTGACCGACTTGACAACAATTAGAATTATTCTAATTATATCCAATCTAAACCACTCACCACCGTGGGCGGTGCGGACAAAAGATGAAGGCAGCGGAGATACAAAATTTAGGATTGACGCGTCAGCTTGAGGTTTTACTGTCGGTGATCCGTGAATCGTGCGGGCATTTGACGGCGAATGAGGTATTTGCAGCGACAAAGGAAATCTTGCCGAGCATCAGTTTTGCGACCGTTTACAAATCGCTGCGATATCTAAAAGAGGCGGGGAATATTGCCGAGATCGAGTTTGGCAGCTGGGCGAACCGCTTTGACCTAATTGCTCATCGGCACGAACATGCGGTCTGCACAGAATGCGCTAAACTGACAGATAACGCGATAAAAATATCGGAGGACTTCGTAAATCGCGCGGCGAAATATTAAAATTCAAAATGGAATCATTGGAATTTACGCCTCGGGTGAAAATACCCGGAATGCGAAAAAATTTAGCCACCGAGGAACAAAGGAATTTAGCCACGAATCGCGCAAGAAATTCCTGAATTTATTAGTGCATTAGTGGCAAAAAATTCTCTGTGAACTCTGTAGCAAACCATTAAAACAAGGAGAAAGATAAAACATGTCAACAGCAACAGGAACTGCAACGGAAAATACGGTTACATTGGCCAAGGTCGGCAAGCCGGCGCCGGATTTTAATTTGCCATCGACCAAGAATATCGAGACGTTAAAAGAGAACGTAAAACTAGCTGATTATAAGGGCAAATGGTTGATCCTTTTGTTCTATCCGCTCGATTTTACCGGCGTTTGCTCGACGGATCTGACGCATTTTTCGCAACGGTTCGACGAGATCAAGGGTCTGGGCACCGACGTTTTGGGCGTCTCGACCGACTCGGTGCACTCGCACCGTGCCTGGCTCCAAATGCCGAAGGAAAGCAATGGAATCGGCGAGATCAATTACCCGATCGCATCGGATCCGGGCGGCAGTTTGGCACGCCAATACAACATCCTTATCGAGGAAGCGAATATCGCGCTCCGCGGTCTTTTCATCATCGATCCCGAAGGCGTGCTGCAGTATTCGGTAGTTAACACCCCGGCCATCGGGCGCTCGGTCGATGAAACTCTGCGCGTTCTGCAAGCCCTCCAGACCGGCGGCTTTTGCGCAGCCGATTGGAAACCGGGCCAGGAGAATTTGTAGGCGTAGGCGCTAATTAATCGCAGATGAGCGCGGATAAACGCAGATCCTGAAAAAATTATCTGTGTTTATATGCGTTTATCTGCGGTTCTTATTACGTTTCTGAATGTCTATGCTCGTTTTAAATGTTGCCTGTGAACAGTTCCCAAAAGATCGCTCCGATTACGTAAACGCTGACGGCAATTGAAGCGGCGAGCAGCAGAACGAGAAATCCCATTATCCCGAAAACGAACCAGTAATCCGACCGCGTGCCTTTTTCTCCCGTCGCGCGTGTGCGGATGAGATCCATATTCTGTTTATTCGATTTCCAGATGAAATCGAACGCATCGCCGACAAACGGTATCATCCCGACGACGTAATCCAGCCCGATATTGAACGCCATCCTTGCAAGCGTAATTTTCGGCACGCCGTAACGCACGCCCGCAAGTAAAATATAGAACGACGGAAACATCGTTAGCGTATCGCCGACGTTTGGAACAAGGCCGATCAACGCGTCCAAGCCAAACCGCCAACCCGTTCCCGGCACGCGGAACAGCCCGTCAAGATAACGCGAAAGATTTTCGAGCCCCTCGTCGATCTGAATTTCCTTCTGCTGTTTTTCGAGATCATTCATACGAACATTTTACTGCAGAGACGCGGAGTCGCAGAGGGTTGTTCAAACTCAGTTTTTGATTCCTTGTTTCCAAACTAATGTGAGTTGGTCTTCTCTGAGCACTGGGAGTGCACGCGTAACTCCGTCGTCGTCGCAGAATTCAACGAGAAATATCCCAGGTGCCAATATTTCGACAATCGTTCCCTTCTATCCTCTGCGTCTCCGTATCTCTGCGGTTCATTTAGTTTCCGACGATCTTTACGCTGATGATCTTATCGCCGCGCACTATATTATCTACGACCTTCATGCCGGTTTCGTTCACTTTGCCAAAGACGGTGTAGCCGCCGTCGAGGTGCGGCTGCGGCGAATGCGTTACGAACCATTGCGAGCCGCCGGTGTCTTTCCCGCTTAGCGCCATGCCGACTGCACCGCGTTCATAGGGAATCATATTTATCTCGCACCGGATCGACCAACCCGGCCCGCCGTTACCGTCGCCACGCGGGTCGCCGTCCTGCATTACGAAATTCGGCACCACGCGGTGAACCTCAAGCCCGTTAAAATAATTCGCGCGTGCAAGCTTGATAAAATTATCCACCGTCAACGGAGCGTCTTCCGGCAAAAGGTCGATAGTGAATGTCCCCTTTTCTGTCGTAAGAACCGCTTTCACCGAGCCGTTCTTTCGCAGCGCCGCACGTCGGTAGTCGAAGTCGGTGTTAAATATCTGACCGAGTTTTGTTCCGGTCTCTGCATCATACAGTTTAAGTTCACCAAATCGATCAACGACGCTATTTAGAACTGGCCATTTTTTGCCAAGATCATTTGATTTGAAAAGCTCGGAAGCTTTCTTTCGGACCAAGACATCGGGCTGTTGCCATGCATCTTGAAGAATCTGTGGGTCATCTTTATGAAGTTTTACGTATGATTCGAGAATCGCAAGCTGTGCGTCGTTTTCCGTTTTATCGGTCAGAAGCGCTTTGGTGAATGCGGTTTTCAGTGCATCTACATTTTCCTTTGAAGCCGGCAGGTCTGCCAAAATTCCTGCAGCGGTCGCACGCACCTGCACATCTTTATTTTTCAATGCGATCAACGCGATCTCGCCAAGGTCGTCTGTTTTAAATCGCGCATATGCTTGAAGCACATCGGGTGCCGCCATCATATTCTTTCCTTCCGCTGACGGGTCGGCTTCGGCGAAAGCTTTTGCGAGCGGACGGAGCACGTTTGGCGCTTCGGTTTTCATTTGTTTGCCGACTTCGCTTGTCGGCTCTATTGCAGCAAATTCACCGACAACCTGTGCGAGCGTGCTGTATTGCCGCCAATCGATAAGTTCCTGAGGTTTGCCGTCGCCGCGTTTTTGAAAAATGCGGACGCGGGCAATGTAAACCTCGGTCGCGTGGCCTTTGTCGAGCTTGCCGAAATCGGCAAACAGCTTGTCGGCACGCGCGTTTTCGGTGTTCGGCAAAAGGCGGCCAAGCGCGGTCGCGATCTCGATAAATTCGCTCTGTTCGTTTGGAATGAAATTCGGTTTCTTCGCTTTCGCATACGCCGCAAACAATGTTTCGCCGCGCGCGAGAAGCGGCTCGGCGGCTTTTGCATCTTTGATGCTCGCCAGCGACCGAATGGCGGAAATGCGTACGCGTGGATCGGCGTCGGTCGTCGCGGCCTTTATCAAAATATCGACCGCTTCTTTGTCTTCCGCAGCACCGAGAAGCCGCGCCGCGTTTGCTCGGACAACGGCATCCGCGCTTTTCGCAAGCAGATCGCGAGCCTCGCCGTTTGCGTTTTTCGCCCGCAGCCTAGCCAACGTATTCAGCGCATCTGCAACAACATTCGGATCGGAATATGAAAGAAATTTTTTTACAACTTCATCCGCACCGGCGGGCCGCGCACGTAAGGCCGCGGTCAGGCCCAATCGAATTACTTCGGTCGATCGGGTCGCGCTTTTTTTGTTTTCGCCCGCTAGCACATTCAGGATCGCTTCACCCAATGCTTTCGATTTTTCATCCTTTGCATTCGCGGCAGCGATCTTTCCGGCGGCTTCGACGAGTCTCGCGGTTAGGCCAGTTTGGAGTTCCGCTTTTAGGCGGCCAGGCGTCGGCATGATGGCAAATGTCTGTGCCATAACGGGCACACTCGCTACCGCACGTGTTTCCGCCTTTAGAGCCGCGAGTATTGCGTCGGCGGCTTTTATCGATTCGATCTCGCCGAGCGCAAACACAGCCATTTCGCTTTCCTTCTCCGTTCCTTTCTCCAGCATCGACATCAACGCAAGTATCGCCGCATCATTCCCGATCCGCCCGGCAGCCAAAGCCGCGCGAATGCGCACCTGCTCGTTCGCACTCTTCAGCAAATCCTCAAGCGTCTTATCAAACCGCCGCGCGTCTTCCGCCTTAAGAATGGCAACATGCGTCGCCGTCGGCACCTGCGCCGAAACCGACGCTGCCAAAAATAAGATCAATACGGATATTTTTTTCATGATTAAATATGTGTTGATTTTAGACATTTCAGTTCAAAAATGCGACTACTCCATTCGATGGCTGGCAAAACGGAGAAGAAATTCTGTTTATTTTTCCCCTCGGGCTCGCCCGAATGCAGTGCGGAGAGACTTGCCTCCCTGTCCGATTCGCCAAAAATATCTGGGGGCTATGCCTTCACGTTATTTCTTCTTCTGCCCGACGCTTCTCGACGAAATGCGGGCTGTTCGCAGGTCTAGTATGAGGATGCCGTCGTCATCTATTTCGGCGTCGTGAAAGCGGATCGTCTCTTTGATATCGATTCCGTATTCCTGCATCAGCCGAAAGGCGCGGATCAGGCGGCCGCCGTGCCTGCCCTGTTTCGCCACCGGAAACGCATCGCGCATCGTCGGCACGGTCGGTTTTAGCCCGATCCGGTTATTGACCGGATCAAAAAGCAAATTCATCGCTTGCGGCTCGGACATTTTTTCGTAAGTTTTACGATTCATCACGATAAACCCGCGCGGATTCATCGTTACATAAAGAGCCGCCCACTGCCCACCGACATCCCCTCTTTGACAAGTTTTCCATTCAGCCTTCATTTGAACATTCGTTCCTCCATATGAAACAAACGTAGCATAAATGAATGTATGTTGCAAGTGCGAAATCATTAAAACCGCAGTCGGCGCCGAATAACATTCCACCAAAAAAGCGGGGGCAAGCCCGCCTTCCTGACTGCGTGTGATTGAGTTGAGATTGTTTGCGTTGGTTTGAATTGAAAATGAAGTATTGCGGGGGCAATGCCGCCTTACTGACTTGACTTGTACTTACATTCTTTCTCCTGGCTTATAATCCTGAATGCTTCGATAAATTCAGGAACTGCACCACACGCAGTTGGGAATGCGGGCTTGCCCCCGCTCTTTATGCGAGGTCCGAATGGCGACAACGAATGTGACTTTCTTGGAACTAAGATCAGCATCGGAATGGCACATTCCTTTGGCGTGTTGCTGCGCTGTTATTGAGGCATTTGTTCGCTGAAAGAACTTTTGCAACTGATGCAAAATAATGCGTATCTGGATAACGCTTTTTGAGTCGCTGGCGGCGAGAAACGCGTCGCTGGGAGGCAATTTGGGGATTTCAAGTGACGGATGCGGCTTCTTCGTCATGTCAGCACCGGGAGCGATATTGGTTGGGATGTTTTCTGCGCGGAGTTGCGTGTATCGCCCTTACTTACGTGCGGGCTTCTGCATCGCGGGAGCCATTACTTACGTGCTGACGGCGAAGCGTGGGACACGCGTCTTACTGGCAGAAACATGAGTATGAACGAGCGTGCCTCATTTCAGAAGCCCGCACGAAGTAAGGGCGAAACAGTCGAGTCACGGAGAGATCCCTTACTTACGTGCGGGCTACTGACACGTGAGACACGTGCGGGCTTTTGCAAGAAAGAATGTTATCGAGTGAGCTTTCTGTTGTTGACGCTGTCGATTTTCCAGAAGCCGTTTTCCTTGACCATTTTTAGCGCGAGAGTATGTTTGCCGAAACCTGAAAACACGCCCTTTTTCGGCGACATAATAATCTTGAAGGTCGCGACGGTGCCCTTTTTTACTGCCGGCGTTGCGGTTATGCCGTTGACCCATGTTTCGTCATAGTCCTGCAGGTCGAGAAAATAATCCGCTCCGTATTCTTCGTTTGCCGGCGAATAGACCCAGGCGCCGAGCCGCTTTGAAACCGATTTCAGCATTCGCGTTTTGCTTTTGCTGATCGGATCTCTGTTTGCATTTAGCTCGGTGAGATACCATTTGTAAAAATCCTTCGCCGCCTGCTCAGGTCCTGCGGCCTGCGCCGAAGCGCACGAGGCCAACGCTATCGAAAGCAGGAATCCAAAGAGTAAATTTTTCATTCTGCAACCTCCACGATTTTATAGCTGGTCGTGATCTCTGCTGTCGGACGGACTGTGGCTGCGACCGAACAGTATTTCGTGTCGGAAAGCTCGATTGCGTCGGCCAGAGCCTTTTCCGAAACCGTACGGCCGTGCACGATATGGTGAACGTGAAATTTTACAAATTTCTTAGGGAAATCATCCACGCGCTCGCCCGTAACCTCGACATCATAAGTTCGAACATCCTGCCGTTTTTTGAGAAGGATCGAGATCACATCCGATGCGGTACAGGCCGCGACCGAGACAAGCAGCATCTCAAGCGGCGACGACGCCGATTGCCTATCTCCTTTAACGTCAATAGCTACCGAATTTCCGCTGGGCGTCGTTCCGATAAAGAATTCGTCGCCAGCCCATTTTACCGTCGCTTTGTAATCATTTTCCGCCATATTTTTTTCACACCATTGAATAACAAAATCTTACCATAAAGCACTTTCAGTTTGACGCGCGGGCAGACGGCGAACAACGTTTGGTACGATAAATGCTTCATATTTATTAAGCGGCAGTGTGTCGTTAAATGGTACAGGAGAAAAGTTATGGATCGTCTAAAGAAATTAAGTTCGTTGGCCGTGTTTGGTTTGATCGCGGCGTTTGTATTTCAGGCCGAAGCTCAGCGGCCGAATTCGCGTGAGGCGAGGGACACCGTCCGCACGCTAAATACCCGGCTGGTCGATTTTGAGAATCGGCTTTCGTATCAACTCGAAAGCAGTTCAACTGATCGGCGGCAGGCTGACGAGGTGATGAGCGATCTTCGCGATTTGAAGGGCCGTGTCCTGGCATTCGGACGTGCAATAGATTCGCAACGCGACAATCGCGACGACGTAAACGACATTCTCGACTCGGCAAAAGGCGTGAACGATTTTATGGCGACGAACCGCCAATATCGAAGCCTTGAAAATGATTGGAACGCGATCCGCGGACAGCTTGATCGGCTTTCACAAAACTATGGCGTAACGGCGAGTTGGAGAACGCAAAACGATCCGAATCGGGATGTCGATTATTCATCGAACAATAATTTGCCTGTTTCCAATTCACCGCTGACCGGTACGTTCCAGATCGACCGCGCCCGCAGCGAAAAAATTTCAGACGTGCTCGGCGGCAGCCGCATCGGTGCCGCACAGCGACGCGAGATCGAAGAAAAACTGGATGCACCGGAAGAGCTTGCACTCGATGTTTCAGGTACGGAAGTTACGCTCGCTTCGTCTAAGGCCGTCGCCGTGACGCTAAACGCTGACGGACGCGAAAATACCGAGCAGGCAAACGGCAAGACCGTTCGCGTGCGTTCGACGCTTCGCGGCGACAAGCTGACGATTACGAGCCTCGGTGGTGAAACGGATTATACGATCACATTCGAGCCGCAGGACGGCGGCCGGACGCTGAAAGTTACTCGGCGAATCACGACCGATTATCTTCGCGAGACCGTTTTTGCCGAAAGCATTTACACACGCACGAGCACGGTTGCCGGTCTCGGCATTCGACGAAATTCCGGCGACGATCGCGGCTATTCGAGCAACGACCCGAATGATACATATTCGCGGAATCCGCAGCCGAACAACTATCCCGGCACCCAGGGACCGATCCTCGGCAAGCCGCGCGTCGGCCAATACGTCGTCCCGAACGGCGTGAGTTTGACGGCAACGATCGACAACGACATCGACACAAAAATTTCGCAGAACAACGACCGCTTTCGAATGACCGTGAACGCGCCGAATGAATATCGCGGCGCCGTGATCGAGGGTTACCTATCCGGCGTCGATCGTTCGGGCCGCGTGCTTGGCAAGAGCAATGTTACGTTCAATTTCGATCGGATAACGCTCGCCGACGGCACGGCCTACGACTTTTCGGGTCTGCTTCAAAAGGTCGTCGATCAAAACGGCAAGATCATCGCTGTCGATCAGGAAGGAACGGCGGCCGGCAAAGATAAAACACGCGACACCGTTACGCGCGGAGGAATCGGTGCCGGCATCGGCGCGATAATCGGAGCAATAGCGGGCGGCGGTTCGGGCGCCGCATTGGGCGCGATCATCGGCGGCGGTGCCGGTGCAGGCTCGGTTGCAATTCAAGGCAAAGGCGATATTCAATTAGGAAAAGGTTCGACGATCACCGTGCAGTCATCATCGCCGATAAGATAATTGCGAAAGAGGAGCGCGTAAGCAACGGCGATACTAATAAGCAACAGGATTGGACGCTCATTTTGGGCGTCCTTTTTTATTCGAGAGTATCTGCCGCAAAAAAGACACAAAGGTCGTAAAAAGATTTTCTTTTACGTTTTGTGCATTTTGCTCCTTTTGTGGCTAAACTTTTCTCGCATGGAAGGTTTACCCGAAGAGATTGAAAAATACCGCGACCGAAAATGGCATCGTGAAGAGTCGTTGAAGATCGATATAGCCGAAGAGGTCGAAGCGATGGTCGAAGACCTCGGAATGTGCCTTGCCCTGACGGACGAGCGCAAGCGGATGCCTTCGGTTTACATCGCCGTCTGCGGCCGGCGCGATGCTCATATGCCGCGAAATGTGCAGAAAGATTTCGAAGCAAGCCGCGCATGGGTCTTAAAAGACGAGGTAATAGCACGAGGTAATATCTATTACGGCAAGATCTACAAGGGACATTCGATGTTTCTAGCACCGCGAATGATACCGGTTTTTAATTCGATCTGGGGCTGCACAAAGAACGGCGAGAAAGGCATTTTGTCGAAAAATGCGCAAGCCGTTTTGAAAATACTTCGTAAGGAATGGGAAATGGCGACCGCAGATCTGCGCGAAGCCTGCGGATTCAAAGATAAAAAAGACCTGACAAAGGCCATAGACGAGCTTCAAAAACGAATGAAGGTCGTGCCGCAAGAGGTCGTTTACGTTCCGAAATTTACATACATCTGGACGCTTGCCGAGGCACGATTTCCAAAAGAACTCGCCAAAAAAATGAAACGCGAAGACGCGTTGCGCGAACTCGCCCGTTGCTACCTCCAAATGTGCGGAATGACGCTCGTCGGCGAACTCTCCGGCAAATTCGGCTTCCAACGCTGGGAATCCGGCAAAGCGAATCATGAACTTGTTGATGAAGGCTTCGCAGAGCGAGTTGAAACGGGTGTGTATCGATTAAGATAATTCACCACAAAGTCACAGAGAACACGAAGATTATTTCGATCTTCCTTGTGAAACGTGTCGCTTTTCCTTCATTAAGATCTGTCTTTTTTGCCTCTGTGGCTCTGTGATGAATCAAAATTTCATTGTCATTAGGCTGGCGAAGATCTCGATCCCGTCCCAAAGATTCTGAATACGAATATTTTCGTTTTCGGCGTGCTGATTATTGTCGTAGTTTGCGATCGGCACGGTAATCGTTGGAATGCCGTCGAGTGATTCAGTGATGATCGAAAGGGGCAGGCTGCCGCCTAAGCTCGGCATTCGGACGATCGGCACGGAAGCCGTCGATTGAACTGCATCGATCACGGCGAGAGATATCGGAAGGTCCATTTTTGTTCGCTGTGCGTTGTAGCTGCCGGGAACATGAATGAACTTTGCGATGAACGGATATTTCAGTCGTTCGGCGTCGGTCGGGTCGCGGTCGATGACATAAAAACCCTGCGACTCGATATGCTTTCGCAATTTCGCAACTTGGCGAACGTGGTCGTTGCCTTTTACGAGACGCAGATCGAGCACCGTTGTCGCGGTAGTTGGAATGATGTTCCGTGCCTGCTCGCCGACATCACCGCTTTTTATGCCGTTGATGTTCAGCGAAGGCTGATTGATCCTTTCGATAAGGGTTTTCCCAGCTCCTTCGGTGTAAACGATGCCGAGTTCTCGCTTTAACTGTTCGTCGAATTGCGGCGCGTCCGCCATCGCCTTTAGTTCCGCGGGGCCGAACGGTTCCACATCGTCAGCCCATCCTTTCACGGTTATGTTGCCCCGGTCGTCCTTCATAGAGGCGAGCAGCTTTACAAGCGACATTGCCGGATTTGGCGACCAGTTGCCGTAATGTCCGCTGTGCAAGGGCCGCTTTGCACCGTAAACAGTAAGATCGACATTTACGTCGCCACGCACGCCGAAAACGACCTGCTTACGTCCCGATTGATGAACCGGGCCATCACAGACAACAAAAGCATCTGCTTTCAGCAGATCTTTGTTTTTTGTGAGGATTTCTTTCAGGTTCGGCGAACCGGCTTCCTCCTCGCCCTCGAAGAAGAACTTGATGTTTACAGTTGGCTTGATGCCTTTTGCAATAAGCGCGTCAAAGGCTGTCAGGATCGCGAACACGCCGGCTTTGTCGTCAGAAGCTGAACGCGCATATATCCGCCATTCTGGATCGATCTTTTCACCCGCCGTCGGAAACAGGATGATCTTCCCACCTTGATCCAGCCTCGCCGTCCGCAGCACGGGCACCCACGGCTTGCTTCCAGTCCAATCCGCCGGATCGGTCGGTTGCCCGTCATAATGCGCATAGAAAATTATCGTCCTCGCCGCACCCGGTGTGCTGTATTCACCATAAACCACCGGCGGCACTTTGGTGTCGGCCGCTTCGAGCAATCGCGGTTTCAATCCGCGTTTTTGCATCTGCCCGACAAGATAGCCCGCATTTTTGCGAATGTTCGGCGTGTCGGATGCGACATTTGGGATGGAAAGCAGTTCGATGAAGTCGCGGAGAAGTTTATGCTCATTAGCGATCCGGTGTTCCCGGACGGCAGTTGTAACCGAGGACTGCCCAAAATTACATACGCTGGCCATTATTAAAAAAAGTACGAGGGTCGAGAGCCGTTTCATGTTTTTGTTCCTTTCGACTGACGTTAATAAAAAGAATCCCGCAACTCAAATTGAGCTGCGGGACCGACAAATGCCTTGTCGAACTCCTGGGCTGAGTTCGCAATCGCAGGTATCAAAGCGAGGGGTTCCTGAGGATCTCAGCCAAGCGTTTGAGTCGGGCAGCATCTGCGGGGTTTCTTCCGGTATCACCAGATGCCCTTTCCGCCATAGCGGCTATCTCCTTCAATTTTGCACGATCAGCCTCGGCCAGACCGGATTTTTCCGCTGCCTCAATGGCGCTGCGTATTCGAGCAATACCGTCAGCCGGAGCTCCCGAGCGTTCGGCCTGATCGACATATGCTTTAGCGACTACCAAATTTCGCGGCCATTCGATCTTTTGCTGGTTTTGGACATTTAATACAGGCACTTGAACGGATTTAGCAGCGTCGATCTCATTTTGCGTGAGGTTTTCGGTTGGCGTCAGTTCAAAGATGTCGAGGCCGCGGGCGATCTCAGACGAGTAGATCTTGCCATTATACCAATAGGCAGACCATGAACCGCCGAGGATCAGCATCTTTGGATCGATCGGGCCACGGTCGAAATAGGCGATCTCCATTGGGTGATCGGCGTCTGTGAAGTCCATCAGGGAAATGCCGCCCTGATACCATGCCTGTATCTTTAGATCGCGGCCGGGAACGGGAACAAGTGAGCCGTTGTGCGCAACGCAGTTTTCGCTGTCACCCTGTGCGGCCGGCAATTTGTAGTAGCTTGCGAACTTCAGCTTGTTATCCGCCAAATGAAAGATCGCGTCGGCTCCCCATTTGTTCGGATCGTTTTCACGGCAGCGAGCACCGAGGCCGCCGCCCCATTCGTCGGTGAACACGACCTTTTTTCCGTCATTCGAAAACGCGGCCGAGTGCCAATAGGCATAGTTCGGGTCGTTCACTGCGTCAACGCGTTTTGGATTTGCGGGATCTTTAATGTCGAGCAAAATGCCGTTTCCCGAGCACGCTCCGGCAGCGAGTCCGATTGCCGAGTAAACTGTAATATCGTGGCACTGATCCGTTGGCGACGGGTCATCCTTTCCATGCGTGCCGGCACTGCTCAGGCCGCTCAAAACGCCGGACCGCGAATCCATAAAAATTCGAGGACTCGATACGATCTTTGCATCTTGCGGTGCGGCGACCGGCACCTTGATCACATCTATCCGAAAGAGCGCGGTATTTGGATCCTTGTCCGGAGTACCGCCCGAACATCCGGCCAGCTCTTCGCTTTGACGGACAAAAGACGTTCCCGAGACGTAGATGTAAACATTGTTCTTGTCTTTCGGGTCTTCGACCAACGTATGCGTGTGCGAGCCTCGGCAGGTTTGCACAGCTCCGACCTGTTTGGGTTTCGTGATGTCAGAAATATCGAAAATCCTTACGCCGCGAAAACGATCTTTTTGGGCAGCAGGCGGACCTTGCTGGTTTGCTTGACCCGCAGCAGGAGCCGGTGGAGGAGGAAATGCCTGCTCGCCGCAATCCAGCCTGCCGTTCGGCATCTCGACCGACATAAACATCAGATTCTTGTAAACGGACACGTCACCCTGACCGCCGGGACAGAGCATCGATGTTAGCAGTTTAGCTTTTGAAGGATCGGAAATGTCATAGATATTCATGCCGTAAAAGTTTCCGAGAAACAGATGATTACCTTGAAATGCGAGGTCGGAGTTGGCAAAAGCCAATCCGGCAAACGCCATTTTCATCGGCGCCGGTATCTGAGCAGCGTTGCCAATGCCCAGCGCAGTCATAGCTTTACCGACTTTGGGACTATTGGGATCGATACCAAGCTGAAACGCATCCGGTTTTTTTAGAAGCAGGATATGTTTTATTCCCAGCGCTGTTTCACCGGCGTCGAACAGGCCCGGCGACAGTTTTGTGCGCGGGTCGTCTGTCTTTGAACCCATCATCCCAGCCGGCAGCGGCGGCGCCTTTTCAAGAGCAGCCTGCGCCAGCGTCGTGGCTGCAAAACACGAACACAAAAAAACGGTAGTGATTAGTAAACGAAAGGCGACAGTGTGTACTCGATTCATAATTTCTCCTCTAAAGGTTTTTCACCCAACATAGTTTGCATTATCTTGATCTCGGCGCGCTGTCCGCTATCGACATCCGTTGCGAAAGTGAACAGTTCTGCATCCTGCCCGGCGCCGGCCGTATCGTATAGGTCCTTGACCATTGTCAATGCACCACCGTGGTGCTGTATCATTCCGGTTAAAAACAGGCGGTCAAATTCGGCTCCCTTTGCTTTTTCCAGCACGCCCATCTGCTTTTTGGTAAGCATTCCGGGCATCATCATCATGTGATTCCCGTGGTCCGACATATTCATACCCGGCATATCCATGCTTTTCATTCCCGACATCTGCATCGAAACCGGCTCACCTCTAACTTCGAGCCACCGTTTCATAAAATTTATTTCTTCCGCCTGCGAATGACTTATGCGGGCACCCAAACGGCGGAGTTCTTTATTTTCGGTTCGCGCGTCGATCCAAGCCGTCATTTCAACTGCCTGTGCATGATGCATTATCATCCCCTGCATAAACTCGACATCTTTTGATGAACGCGGCGGCAAAGTTGCCCGCGTCGATGACGGCAGTATTCGTGTGGGCTGACCCGGCGCGCCGGGCTGCACAACAATTGGAGCTTCGTTGCCTGATTTCTGCGCCGTGGTCGGCAAAATAAAAAAAGCCGACAACAAAACTCCGAAAAATATTCGATTCAATATGGGTACAACCATCACCAGAAACGACTCAACTTTCATTTCCTATATCCTAGCAAATTCTGACGCAAAAAGACGCGCGCAAAAACCAACTTCTTAATAATTATCAAGAAAACGCTTGCCCTCATAATGCGCGTAGAAGATAATCGTCTTTGTCGCACCCGGCGTGTTGTACTCCCCATAAACCACCGACGGCACTTTTTTATCCATCGCCTCAAGCAGCCGCGGCTTCAACCCACGCTTTTGCATCTCGGCAACGAGATGATCGCGCGTTCTTGTGGATATTCAGCGTGTCGGAAGCGACGTTCGGAATTGAAAGGAGTTTTACGAAATCGGAAAGGAGACGGTGTTCGTTTGCTTGGCGATACTCACGAACGAGCATTTTGGGGCAAGCCAACCCTAGCCTGCGAGATTTAAGGACATCGTACAAGCCATAAATAACCAAAATCGCGTCATCGATATCGCCTAAGTCAGCCTATAAATGTATGCGTCTTCAATTAAGACGCCATTAATCAAATTCTTTGAAAACCGGATACCTGAAATTCCATTTCCAGTCCGCATCCCAATTTTCATTAAGGAAATTAGCGGGTCGGACGGACTGAGGAGCGTAATATCCTTTAAATGTATTGAGCCATCGCCATGTGGAGGTTTGGACAGGATTTCCTGGATCTTCTTGTAGGCACCTTTAATGCCGTCAGAATCAACATTAGGACTCGCAATAATGAGGCGCCACACTCCGGAATCAACAATGAAGAACCAAAATGAGGCAGTGGCGTCAAACCTATTTTCGTCCAAAAGACGGGTCAGTCTGTTGCCAGCATCAATCAAATCCTTTGATAGGGCCTCTTTCACCACCGTTTCTGTAACCATGTCAATACTCCATTTGATTTAGAAAGCACCGCCGAATGAAAGTCAATTGCTTCCTGTTCCGATACCCCGGCACTGTACCTCTTTTGCTCGCTCCAGTCCTTTACAATCGCCCAGTTTATTTCAAGTGTAGCATTGTTCTTCACATCCTTCTGAAACTTTTGCTCTAAATTTGACGCCTTAAGAAGCTTATTCAAATCGTGAACGTAAACACTAGAGGCGAAATTCTTATCTGGAAAATCGTATCGTTTGGTTTGCTTAGCGATACATGATTTCAATGCAAATTCAACGGCATATCCCAAAAGATAATATGCCCCTTCGAAACATTTAGCTGCCAACAATTTTTTTGCTTCTCTGACTCTAATTTCTGCGAGAGCTTGAAAATCTGAACGATTCATATTTTATCGAATGTGAATATCAGCTCAATACTTCATCAATTCCTGCAAAGCCTTCTCGACATCTTCGGACTGCGGAAGGATAAAATCTTCGAGTTGCGGAGCGTAGCCGACGAATGTATCGGTGGCGCCGACGCGTCGGACAGGGGCATCGAGATACTCGAAAAGCTCGTTCGAGATGCGGGCCGCGATTTCGGCTCCGTATCCGTATGAGATCGGGTCTTCGTGGGCGACGATAACGCGCGAGGTTTTCTTAACCGATTCGGCGACAGCTTCCCAATCGTAAGGGACGAGCGTCCTCAGATCGATGATCTCGACTGAGATGCCTTGCTGTTCGAGACGTTTTGCGGCCTGATTCGAGCGCTCAACGAGTGCACCGAAAGTGATTATAGAAATATCACTGCCTTCGCGCGCAGTTCTCGCCTTGCCGAACGGGATCAGAAAATCGCTGCCCGGATATGCCGACTTGTTATAAATCTGCCGGTAAAGATGCTTGTGTTCGAGGAACATAACCGGATCGTCGCAGCGAATCGCGGTTCGCAGCAAACCGTTTGCATCGAGCGCCGTTGACGGATACGCGATCATCAAACCAGGCGTGTGCGAAAAGAGCGTCGTGCCTGATTGCGAATGATAAACCGCTCCGCCTTTCAGATAACCGCCGACCGGAACGCGCATCACCAAAGGGCATTTCGTATCGCCGTCGCTCCGCCAACGGGTCAACGCAACCTCGTTTCTGATCTGGTGAAACGCGGGGAAAATATAGTCGAAAAATTGAATTTCGACGACCGGTTTTAAGCCGCGGATCGCCATGCCGACCGCGCGGCCGATGATGTTTGCCTCGGCAAGAGGCGAATTGAAAACGCGGACCGAACCAAATTTTCTTTGCAGATTTGCGGTTACTTTAAACACGCCGCCTTTGCCTTTGACGCGTTCGAGATACTCCTCACGCGAGCAATCTGCAACGTCCTGACCAAACACAACGATGCGCTCATCGCGCTCCATTTCCTCAGTAATGCAGCGGTTGATCAGATCGACCATCGTGCCGGGATTACCGGAGAGTTCAGCGCCGTCTTCGGTGTCGAAAAGCTGTCGGTCGGTCGGATCGACATCGGGCGAAAATACATTTCTGAGCGCGGTTTCCGGCGCAGGCTGAGGCGTTTCGATGGCGATGTCAGCGGCCTTGGTCACCTCAGCATCGATCTCTTTTCGAAGAGATTCGAGAGCTTCGGATGAAGCGATGCCCTCCGTCATCAGAAATTCGGCGTAGGTTTTTATAGGGTCGATCGCTGCGTCGGCTTCGCGTTCCTCTTCGGGGCGATAAAGCTTTTCATCATCCGAAAGCGAGTGCGAATACGGCCGCGTAACGGTGCCGCGAATAAACGCCGGGCCTTTCCGAGCGCGGCAATATTCGACCGCGCTTTTGAACGCTGCGTATGACGCGAGCGGATCGGTGCCGTCAACATTTTGGATAAATAGATCGGGAAATCCCGCTACGAGTTTCGAGACATCGCCGCCGGCAGTACCGACCTCGACCGGCGTCGAGATCGCATAGCCGTTGTCTTCGACGACGAATATCACCGGCAGTTTGAGGTTGCAGGCAGTGTTGAGCGCTTCCCACCATTCGCCCTCGCTGGTCGTGCCATCGCCGACCGACATATAGACGACCTCGTCGCCCTTGTAGCCGACTACCTTGTCCTGCAACTCTTTCAAAAGAGAAGCGCGATAACCGGCCTCGGCGGCACCGACCGAGTGCAGCGCCTGCGAACCCGTGCACGATGATTGCGACGGAACATTCAGCTCAACGCTGCCCCAGTGCGACGGCATTTGTCGTCCGTGCGAGTTCGGGTCTTTCTCGGCGCCGACTGCTCCCCACAACATTTCCTGTGCGGTCATCCCAAGCCCAAGCATCAGCGCGCGGTCGCGGTAATACGGAAAAAACCAATCGTACGATGGCTTCATCGCAAGCGCGGCACCGGTCAGCAAAGCCTCGTGGCCGGCGCCCGAAATTTGAAAAAATATCTTGTTCTGCCCTTTAAGCTGAATCTCTTTATCGTCGATCCGGCGCGACATATACATCGTTTTGTAAATGCCGATCAGAGCTTTTTCATCAAGCCCGTGGCGGTCGTTCGAACGTGCTTTCGCCCTTTCACCGGCAACAGCTTTCGCCGTTTCCTGAACCTTTTCGTCTAAAACAAAACCGTCGGCCTCAGTAGTCTTTGCAGACTCTGCGACTACGGTTTTGCCGTTGTTTTCGTCAGCCTTTGAATCGATCTCTTTTGCAGAAGTAGTCATTAATAATGATTCCTGTCGGTAATAACCTCAATGTATGCGGTAACTCTCTAAGATACCAAATCGAACAAATCGGAGCAATTTACCATTTAATCCTGTATCGGGTCATTTTGAATTTTTGAAAGATTTTACAATAGGGATGTTGTCACTGTGCTCTCCGTATTAAGTTCTTTTCAAACACAAAGAAGACAGAGGAATGTCCACAGAGGCTACTGAAGAAAGAAAGTTAGACAGCAACTAACACAAGGGGAAGCACCACAGAATTGGGACAACCCAAATAGACACTGGCCTTGAAATTGCCGAGTGAATTCCCTATAATCCGCGTGCGCTCGTAAACACTTTCGCAATTCGAAAGTTTTATTTGTTTTATTGATTTATTCGCGGACAATCTTTACCTTGCGGGTCGCTATTTTACTGAAAAGGAGATGGCATGATGAATTGAGACGGTGGCGGATTATACTCTGATGTTGAAAGTACGTCGGAGTAGAGAGGCTTGAAGCTGAATATTTTCATGTGGCTTTTGAC
>JBOGOW010000004.1:0-24870 GCA_050748285.1 Pyrinomonadaceae bacterium | reverse complement strand
CACGATAAATGCTCAGAGCACAACTCGAGAACCTAAAAATTCCGAAGCTAAAGTTTTGCATCAGAAAGTGATTCTGGAAGCGAAATTGAATGGTGACAAGTTTCAATCAGGAATGCCTGTGGAACTAACTTTGAAGGTTAGAAATAAAGCCAATTTAACCGTTGTTCTTTTTGATGCCGAACCTACAAGAGGTTTCGACATTACAATAAGGGATGCAAACGGTTTAAATTTGCCGCTTACGGAAGAAGGGAAAAAAAGGAAGTATCCCATTAACATTGTAAGGCGCGAAACTGTATTCCTCGAACCGGGTAAGGAGTTAATTTTGAATAACATTCGCCTTGATCGGTTATTCGACTTAACAAATGCTCACGGTTATACGCTTACAGTTGGGCGTAATTACTATCTTCAAGATATTCACGGTAAAAATCAGTTCTTGGAAAAAGATGCATTTTTAACTAGCTCGGTAAAGTTCAATATAAAATGACTGCTATAAGAATTCTCAAAATCCATGAAGATGTCCTAACAGTACCAGAAGGTCGAGATAAGTTGGTCTAAAAAAACAGGACGAAAAACTGTTTAAAGAGAGAGTATTAATGAGATACGACGAAGCGTTCAAGAATGAGCCAAAACGGAAACCACGTTTTCCAAATCCCAATGTTCGACCCCGAAAATATGCCGACCAGCGCCGCCGGTTTTCCGTGGCGGGCGGATGGTGATTTCAGGACGATTGTTTATATCAAGAACGAAACCGACCGGGAACAGAAATATACGATTCATCTTCTATATGGCGGAGGCCACTATTCGGCCGGTGTTAAGACGATGAAACCGAGGCAGACCGTAGCGGTTGATTTTCGGGAGACGCGGGATAACCAGACGCCGGACGGCATGGAAAGATTGATACCGCTCTATGTCGAAAGGCGTTTGAAAAAATTTCTTTTCGGAAATGGTGCGTTGTGATATGATTCTCAAGATTTATTGCGCGTTCGAGTAAAAACCTAAAATTTAGAACGAGATCACCCAGCAAAAAATAGTCTGATTTTTCATCGGATTTGAACTTTACCAGAACAAATATTTGCCATACCCCGAATCGAGGCGTTGAACCATTATGTCTTTCGTAAAAACTTTTGCCGCAGCTTTTTTGTTATCGCTATTTTTGACGACCGTTGGGAATTCGACGCCGGTGGTCTCGTTTTTCAACGGCAATGCCATTACGCTGAACTATTCGTCGACCTTTAGTTCATGGTCCAGCCTTGCTAATGTTTCTGTTACCGGACGGGTCAAGACTACCGAAGGCCGTCCGATAAAGGCGGCGGCGATCATTATCAAAGATGCAAATACGAACGCGGTTGTTCGAAGCGCGCTGTCTTCATCGTTTGGATACTATCGCCTTGACGAGATCGAGACCGGACGCACCTATGTCTTGAGCGTTTCGCATAAGAATTATCTCTTCGTGCTGCCCTCTCAATTGCTCGAGATAAACGAAGATCGAACCGGCATGGATTTTACGGGCGAGATTAGGGACTAAAATGCATCTCGAAACAGACCGAAATCTTATTTTAATGAGAATGTTTGAAAAGTCCTTGAAAAAGATTTTGAAACCACAAAATTACACGAAATTACACAAAAAAGAATAATTATTCGTGTTATTTTGTGTGAATTGGTGGATAAATCTTTTTCCATTCTTTATTTCTGACCACATATTTTTTTGCTTTCATATTGTCTCAATAAAAAAACCATTAGGAGGGTAGATCGTGAATAGAAAGTATATTTTGGTATTGGCGCTGATCGGGTTTGTGGGCTGCATCGCGGCTTTGGCGCTTTTTGCATCGGGACCGATAACGAGTGCGCAAATTCAACCGCGGGATAAGAGCTCCGACGATTCGAAATTCGAGCGAAGTGGAAAAGTCGAGCGTTATTGTCCTGTTAACCCAACGACGGAAGAAGTCAATGCTATGGAATCGGACTTTAATCAACGAAAAGTCGAGCGCGATGCGTCTTTGGCGCCGGAGGTGTCCGGCGGAGTGATAAACGTTTACTTCCATGTTGTTCGGAGCGGAACGATCACGAGCCAGGGGAACATTCCCGATCAGTGGATCACGGATCAAATAAACGTGCTGAATAACGCATATGCCCCGTGGGGATGGGCATTCCAACTCGTTTCCACAGACCGGACGACGAATTCGACATGGTACAACGGATGCTATGGATCATCCGAAACGGCGATGAAAAATGCGCTTCATCAGGGTTCTGCGGATGACCTGAATATTTACACCTGCAATCCGAGCGGCGGAATACTTGGCTATGCAACATTCCCATCAAGCTACAACGGCGCGAAATTAAAGGACGGCGTGGTCGTGCTTTACAGCTCACTTCCGGGCGGTTCGGCAGCTCCGTATAATCTTGGCGACACCGGTACGCACGAAGTCGGACATTGGATGGGCCTTTACCATACGTTTCAAGGCGGCTGCGCGAGAAACGCCACGAACGGCGGCGATCTGGTTGCGGATACTCCGGCTGAAAAATCACCGGCATTCGGCTGCCCGCAGGGGCGAGACACATGTACCGGCAGCAGATTTCCCGGTCTGGATCCGATCACCAATTTTATGGACTACACGGATGATGCGTGCATGTTCCAATTTACAGGCGGTCAGGATACGCGAATGGACGCGCAGTTCACTACTTATCGCTTCGGCAAATAGCCGAACATTGCAAGAATTTTAAACTGAGACGCGTGCCTGCGGGGTGCGCGTCTTTTTCTTTTCTGATTCGTGGCAACTTTGAGATAACATTGATCTATGTTTAGACGCGTGTATCTGGACAATTCCGCTACGACGCCGGTCGACCCTCGCGTGCTGGAGGCGATGATGCCGTTTTTCACTGAAAAATACGGCAACGCATCGAGCATTCATTATTTTGGACAGGAGACGCGCGCGGCGGTTGATAAAGCACGTCACCAGATCGCGGCACTGATAAATGCGCGGCCGAACGAGATCGTTTTCACGTCCGGCGGAACCGAGGCGAACAATCTTGCGATACGCGGAATGATCGAGAATCTGCGTTCGCGCGGCGAATTTGCAGGCAAGAGGCTGCATATCGTTACGACCGCGATCGAGCATCCTGCGGTAATGAGCGTTTGCGAAAATCTTGAGGACGAAGGCATATCCATGACCGTCGTTCCTGTCCAGGAAAATGGAATTGTGAGCGTCGCCGATATTGAAACCGCGATCAACGACGAAACCGTGCTGGTTTCAGTGATGACCGCCAATAATGAGATCGGAACAATCCAACCCGTCATCGATATTGGAAAACTGATCAAGTCGATGCGCGATCAGGGGCGAAAGATCTGGTTTCATACAGACGCCGTACAGGCAGTCGGAAAAATCGAGGTCGATGTCAATGAGATCGGCTGCGATATATTGTCGATGTCCGCACATAAAATATATGCGCCAAAAGGCATTGGAGCGTTGTATGTTCGACGCGGCACGCGGCTTCGAACGCAGAACATCGGCGGCAGGCAGGAGCGAGGCATTCGCGGCGGCACAGAATCGGTGCCGCTTATCGCCGGTTTTGGAACTGCTGCCGAACTCGCCGGCGAAACTCTCGCGAAAGAATCCGATAGGCTCGGTATTCTTCGAAACGATCTCGAATCGCGCATTTTTGAATCGATTGACGGAGCTGTCTTAAATGGCGACGCGGAAAACCGACTTCCAAATATCACAAACATCTCGTTTTCGGGCATCGAGGGCGAAGCTCTTTTAATTAATCTTGATATGAACGGAATCGCCGTTTCAACCGGTTCTGCTTGTTCATCCGGCTCGCTCGAACCGTCGCCCGTTATCCGCGCCCTTGGCCGCGACGACGGCCTTGCACGCGGCGCTATTCGGTTTAGCTTTGGGCGAATGAATGAAAGCGATGACGTTGCGCGGATCGTCGATGTGCTGCCCGAATGCGTTGCCAAATTGAGGGAAATATCACGCTCGGTTAGTCGTTAGCGTAAAATGATCTTGATCTCTTGCCCCGAAGCGATTCGGTGTATTCGCGAAATATATGTCCTTCTAATTTTGTAATAAACTCTTCGGAACGGATATTGCGGTTCGAGTTTTCGCAGTATCGCTTGATCGATTCGATCAAAAATTCTAACGGGATTTCCTGTTTTTCCCACTCGGCGATCGCTGAAAAATCTTCCGGTGAAAACTCGGCTTCTTTCAAACCGTAAGCCGCAAGTAAATCCAAAACTGCTGTTACGTAATACATTTGCTCAAAGTTTTTTTTGTCTATAAATAAGGAGCAGCCCGGTCGATCATTCGGCCGGGCTGTTCGGTGTGGGATCGGTTAATGTTTTAATTGCTTCGCCATATTAGTCGCCTATGAGGATACCGCAGTTGACTACGCCGCCGTCGCCCTTTGCATCACTAATTAGAATGCCGGTGAGGTTCAATATGAGACCGGTCAGGTCGGAAATCAGGATGCCCATAAGATCGGATTTCGTTTCTTCCTTGCATGCCGTCGGGACGTCTTTCTTCGAATCTTTTGTTTCACCTCTTCCGCCAAAATCGCCGATCAGGATGCCTGCGTTTGCGAAGGTGGTTCCAAGTGCCAATACCGTTATCATTGTGAATGCTGCGAATGTGTTCTTTAGGTTTTTCATTTTCTTCTCTCCAGTTTTTTTTAGTTTGAAGCTTTTCGCTTCCCGATGCTTTTCTTATTACAACCGCCGTGCCAAAGGAAAGCCGGATTAACAGCCGCGTTGTAACCTATTGATTTAATTGATGTTATCGGCGGCAAAAAAAAATCTGATAATGAAAACCCAAGACCGTTGAGCCTGTATATTTAATATGCAATAAAGCTCGATTTTTCGGTAATAAATTGAAGAAATGCAATAGTTATCATGCTGGATAGAAAATATACACAGCGGGGGTGTTACGTAGATATACAAAACAAGTCTGCGGCATTATTTTTACTAGAGCTTATTCGGATTTTATGTTAAACTTTGTTTTGCCGTTCGAATCTTTGAACCGCAAAAAAATCTCGCAACAGTATTTCTCGCCCGATGAAAACTTCGGTTACTGCAACAGCCTCCACATTGTCCAGGGAACATTTATTGTATCTGGCGAAACATATCGTAATCGGCATAGGCCTTGTCTGCCTATCGGCGGCTTTCTACTTGCTGCCGGTAGATTCATTGTCGTTAGGATACGTATTAATCATATTGTTCTGTGTCGTGGTCGCACCGCGGACGGTGCTTTCAGTACCGCGTTCTTCGACTGCGATCAGTTTTTCGGATGCGGCGATATTCCTTACGTTCCTGATTTATGGCGGACCGGCTGCGATCATTGTCGCGGCGGTCGAAATGCTTGTCAGCTGTATTTATTTACGCAGGCAGGGATTTCCTTTTGGACGCCTGATGATCCAGACAAATGTTTCGATAAATGCTATCTCGACTGCTTTAACTTATTTGATCTGGCTTGCGATACCGAGAGTTACGGGTATCGAGTTTCAACTAGGAAAGACGTCGGAATTGATATCGGCATTGGGGATTTTGGCTTTGTCTCAGTTTCTGATTTCGTCAATCTTTGCTGCATCTTTTCATTCGCTTAACCACAGAAAGTCGTTTTGGGGTAAATGGAAACGCGACTGCATTTCGAGCTCTATGACGCAGATCGTCGGCGCCGGACTGGCCGGGATGATCTATAAACTCATAAATTTCGGCGATATTGTAACTTCCACGATTGCTTTTATTGCCATTGTCGCAGCGTATTTGAATTACCGGCAATCGATCCGTGAGATCAACGACGGCATAGTGCAGATTGAAGAGGCCGAGCTTGCGAAATCGGAAGCCGAACGTGTGCGTCGGATCGAGGCCGAGAGCCATGCCGAGCAGCTCACTATACTGCTTGAAAAAGAAGAGCAGGCAAACGAAGCGTTGCGAAAAAGCGAAGGTGCGCTTCAACACGCGGCGCTTCACGATTCGCTGACGAGTCTTGCAAACCGCAAACAGCTTTGGACGGTACTATCCGAATTGATCGATGAATACATGGAAGATCCGTCGAAAAGTTTTCAGGTTTTATTTATCGACATCCGCAGCTTTAAGAATGTTAACGACACGCTTGGACATACGATCGGCGACAAGGTGCTTGCGATCGCCGCAAAGCGGTTTGTGCGAATGCTGGGTTCCGGAGACGTCGTTGCTCGGATCGGTGGTGATGAATTTGCGGTCGTTTTAAGAAGCCATGCCAACGCGGCAAAGGCGCAGAAGGTCGCCAGGCGTATTCATCAAAGCATCACGCAGCCATTCTCGCTAAGCGGGAACAGTATCTCGATCGACATTAATATCGGCATCGCGCCATGCGATGCGGAATACCGCAAGCCGGAAGAGATACTTCGCGACGCTGATATCGCGATGCATTATGCAAAGGAAACGGGCAGCGGCTTTGCGGTGTTTACGAAAGAGCTGCGGCACCGATTCCTTGAACGCGTGCGTTTTGAAATGGATCTTCGCCACGCTATCGACCGAAACGAATTTGCGATGCATTATCAGCCCATCGTTTCGATCAGCGACGGCCAGCTGGTCGGATTCGAAGGCTTGATAAGATGGCATCATGCCGATATCGGTTTTATACCGCCGGATAAATTCATTCCGATCGCCGAACAAAGCGGGCTTATCCAGCCGATCACGGTTTGGGTGCTTCACGAAACTTGCCGGCAGATGGCCGAGTGGCAAAAGATATCGCCGGATTATCGCGATCTGATGATAAGCGTAAATATTTCGGGCAAACATCTTTCGAACGACGATCTTATCGACGACGTTGAAAACGCGCTCGAGGATTCGGGTATCCGGCCTGAAACATTAAAGCTCGAGATCACGGAGAGCTCCGCTATGGAAAACGCGGCACACACGATAAACCTTTTGAATCGGCTGAAGCTCACCGGCGTTCAGCTAAGCATGGACGATTTCGGAACCGGATATTCATCGTTGAGCTATTTGCAGCGGCTGCCGTTTGACACGCTCAAGATCGACCGTTCGTTCGTTTATTCGGTCGGCGACAATGGCGAGAATTCCGAGATTCTGCAAACAATAATTTCGCTCGCCAAGAGCCTGAAAATGCGCGTTATCGCCGAAGGCATCGAAACGCGCGCGCAGCTCGGCGTTTTGCGAAATCTTGGGTGTGAATATGGTCAGGGCTACCTGCTCGCAAAACCGAAATCCAAAGACGAAACCGAAAAACTCCTCTACGAACATCCGAACTGGATTCCTGATGAAGAAGAATTTCATTCGGCTGCTGCCAATTACAATGCTGTCGCCGAGCACCTGCCTGTTTTTTAGTTTTTTCAATCTACATCGAGAAACCGTATTTCGTATCTATAACAAAGCGTTCTATAATTGACGGTAAATAATTCCGTGAGGTGATAGTTCGTTATGTTAAAAAGAATATTTTTCTATATCGCAGTTGTTTCGATGGTTGCGCTTTCTGTTCCCGCTCAACAGATAAGCTATCCGAAAGCAAAGAAGGTGGAACAGGTCGATGATTTTCACGGCACAAAAGTTAGCGACCCGTATCGTTGGCTCGAAGATACCGAGTCCGCAGACGCCGAGACGTGGATCGAAGCCGAAAACAAGATCACAGATGCCTATTTGGCCGGCATTCCGCAGCGCGACGCCCTGCGTAAGCGTTTCACAGAACTTTGGAATTACGAACGCTATTCTGCTCCGGGCAAGGTTGCCGACGGTTTTTATATCTATTCAAAGAACGACGGCTTGCAGAATCAGAGCGTTTGGTATCGCACCTCTTCAATCAATGATCCTGGAAAAGTATTTTTCGATCCGAACAAGTTGAGTGCCGATGGCACGGCTGCGTTGAACGGCTCGTCATTCACCGATGACGGCAAGCTTTGGGCATACGGCGTCGCTCGTTCAGGTTCCGACCGCACGGATTGGAAGGTGTTGAACGTCGAAACAGGAGAACATCTTGCGGACACATTGAAGCCGAATCGTCAGGGCGGCGTTTCGTGGCTGAAAGATAATTCAGGATTTTTCTACAGCGCGTTCCCGCAGACCGAGGTCGGCGGCGAGCTAAAGAGCCAGACCTTTAATCAAAAGATTTATTTTCATAGGCTCGGCACGCCTCAATCCGATGACTTTGTCGTTTACGAACGGCCGGATGATAAGGAACTTTTCGTCAGCGGGTTTGTTACGGAAGACGGTAATTTTTTCATCATCAGCGTGAACAAAGGGACGCGGCCGCAGAACATGGTTTACTATATGCCGCTTGGTGGGTATGATCCTGCAAACGGAATTATCAAAGGATATATTCCCGGCATTCCTGTTCCCAAAGATGACATCGCCGCTCAACGCCGTTCGCAGATTCATCCGCTCATAATGAATCTCGACGCCGATTATTCGTTCATCGGCAACGACGGACGCATTTTTTACTTCTCGACCGACAAGGACGCGCCGCGCAAAAAAGTTGTGAAGGTTGACACGATGTCGAAAATGGGCAAATGGTCGGACGTAATCCCGGAATCGGAAGATACGCTTCAGGGCGTCGATTTTCTGAATGACCAATTCGTACTTACGTATCTCAAAGATGCGTATTCGAAGATTCGAATATTCGATATGGCCGGAGTGCGTGTGCGCGATGTTGAATTGCCGGGCATCGGTTCCGCAGGCGGTTTCGGCGGCAAGCGAAAAGACACCGAGACGTTTTATACATTTTCGAGTTTCAACGCTCCGCCGACTATCTATCGATACGATATGAAAACCGGCAAGAGCACAGAATTTCGACGGGCTGCGGTCAAATTCGACGGTTCGAAATACGAGGTCAAACAGGTTTTCTACACGAGCAAAGACGGCACAAAGGTGCCGATGTTTTTGACCTACAAGAAAGGCATAAAACTCGACGGAACAAACCCGACTTTGCTATACGGTTATGGCGGATTTAATATTTCGATGACACCGGGCTTTTCGGTCGCACGAGTGCCGTGGCTTGAAATGGGCGGTGTTTATGCGGTGGCGAATCTTCGCGGCGGTGCTGAATACGGCAAGGCGTGGTGGGAAGGCGGTTCGCGTCTGAACAAGCAAAACGTGTTTGACGATTTTATCGCGGCGGGCGAATGGCTGATCGCAAATAAATATACAAGCACGCCGAAACTCGCGATCCAGGGCGGTTCGAACGGCGGTTTGCTTGTCGGCGCGGTTTTGAATCAGCGACCCGATCTTTTTGGTGCGGCGCTTCCGGCGGTCGGTGTTATGGACATGGTTCGCTTTCCAAAATTTACTATCGGCTGGGCGTGGACCTCGGACTACGGTTCGCCCGACGACGCAGCAGATTTCAAAGCGCTGTATGCATATTCGCCGCTGCACAATATCAAACCGGGCACGAAATATCCGGCGACGCTCGTAACGACGTCCGATCACGACGACCGCGTATTTCCCGCACACAGTTTTAAATACACTGCGGCGCTCCAAGCGGCTCAGACTGGAAATGCACCGACCCTGATCCGCATCGAAACAAAAGCCGGTCACGGCGCCGGCAAACCGACCTCAAAGCAAATCGAAGAACAGGTCGATATCTACGGCTTCCTGATGAAAAATCTCGGGATGAACTAATAACAGATCGCTCTTAGGTAAACGGAATACGGACAGCGGATGTTCGTATTCCTTTTTTGTTACGACTGAACCCAATGTATTCAAACTATTCGAGTTTAGAGCGACCTTCATTTCCCGTCAATCTATAATGGCCCACGAAAACTTTCCGACCGACATAGTTAGCACCCAAGGTTGATGCACGGTTCCATTACCCACGTCATTCACACCAAAAGCATCTTCGTATTCAAATAACTGTATTCCCCACGTAAGCTTCCCCTAAAAGTGCACAGGTGAGAAGTAGAAGTTTTCTGACATCATAGACGGCGAGTATTGATGGTTGCTGGCCACGTCTGATTTTGCGGGGTAATTTCGGTCGTTCAAATGCATTCTTTGTTGTTTATGTTCGTGATATGATTAGAAAAATTTGAGCCGATTTCGACGCGCGATATGACTGATTCCGAAGAAAGATATTATGAGCGACAAGCCGAAAGTAATTGACCCGATTCCGGAAGAATTTGCGTCCTACGAGGAGGCGGCGGAGTTTTGGGACACGCACGACACAACCGATTATCCCGACAGCTTTGAAACAGTTTCGGTGAATGCGGAACTTACACATCGGCGGTTTGAAGTTGAGATCGACGCGGACTTGATACCCGTTTTGTCGAAACAAGCACAAAGCCGCGGCGTTAAAGTCAGCCGCCTTGTAAGCGAAATGCTGCGTGAAAAAGTTCGTCCGGCTGCTTAAAGCCGGAACATATCCCTGTACATTCGCATTAGGATGACAGTTTCGGTGCTAGATATTCCATCAACTGGTCATTAGATATTCGGTCCTGTTCCCAGGTATCGCGGTCGCGGATGGTTACGGCGTTGTCTTCGAGCGATTCGTGATCGACTGTGACGCAGAATGGCGTGCCGACCTCGTCCTGGCGGGCGTAGAGTTTGCCGATGCCGCCGGTGTCGTCATAGACGGTACGCATTGACGGTTGTAAATCGCGTTTTATTTTGCGTGCCATCTCGACAATTTCCGGTTTATTTTTGGCAAGCGGCAGGACGGCGACCTTGATCGGCGCAAGTTCAGGTTTTAGTTTTAGAATCACGCGCGTTTCGCCATTGTCGTTTGTCTTTTCGGTGTAGACGTCCATCATTACCGCTAACAGAGTGCGGTTTACGCCGATGGCCGGTTCGATCACGTAGGGATAGAAGCGCTCCTTTGTCGCTTCGTCGAAATACGAAAGGTCTTCCGTCGAATCAGGATTGATTCGCTTCCCTTCTTCGTTCTCAGGCTTTTTCGAATGAACCCGCAGGTCGTAATTCGTCCGGTTAGCGATGCCCATCAGCTCGTCCCATTGCTTGTCTTCGTCCTCGCGTTCGGGAAAATAGCGGTACATTATATCGACCGTCCGCTCGGCGTAGTGGGCAAGCTCATCCGCCGTCTGTTCATAAAGCGAAAGATTTTCTTTTGAAATTCCGAGCGATTCGATCCATTCCTGAAACCCGTCGATCCATTCCTGATGGAGCCGAGGCGCGTCTTCTGAGCGACAGAAATATTCCATCTCCATCTGCTCGAATTCACGCGTGCGAAAAATAAAATTGCCCGGCGTCACTTCGTTTCGAAAAGCCTTTCCGATCTGCGCAATCCCGAACGGCAATTTGCGGCGCGAGGTATTCAGTACGTTCGCAAAATTGATAAATATCCCCTGCGCTGTTTCGGGCCGCAGATATGCAAGCGCGTTTTCATCCTCGTCCGACGAAACCGCACCGACGGTCGTGCGAAACATCAAATTGAATTCGCGTGCCTCAGTAAGATCGCATTCTTTATCATCGCCGGGATGAACACTGGAATGATTCGGACACTGAACGTCTTGTAATTTATCAAGCCGAAATCTCCCCTTGCACGCGCGGCAATCGACTAGCGGGTCGCTGAACGTCGTCTCATGCCCCGAATATTTCCAAACATTCCGGTTCTGAATGATCGACGAATCAAGCCCTTCGATATCGTCGCGCTCATAAACCATCCAGTTCCACCAGCTGCGCTTGATATTATTGGCCAGTTCTACGCCAAGCGGTCCGTAATCCCATGACGACCCAAGCCCGCCGTAAATATCCGATGCCGGATAAACAAACCCGCGACGTTTTGACAGAGAGACAATCGTTTCGATATTCGGTGCAGACATATTTAAGTGGTCGGCGGTTAGCGGTCAGTGGTCGGAATAACAGATTTTAGTCCAAGATGTTTTTCGAAAGGCAAAAAATCGCGGTCGTTGTGAAGCAATGCGTATCCGTTCATAATGCAGTGGGTAGCTATCAGTGTGTCGATGGTCTTGCGTATCGTAATTCCAAAAGAACGAAGCCTCAAATAGTTACGGGCCGCTTCTACAGCGATCTCATGTCCGGCTATGGTTACAAGATTAAGACGGCTAAGTGTTCGCAATGTTTCATCAAACTCTCGGGGTTGTACGCATCCCTGAAGAACCTCCGTCATTATCAGATCGCCGATCGCGATCTGATCTGCACCGAGGAGAGACTTGAGTTCGACAGTCTGAGGAGTTTCAATCCCTCTGAGAAAATCGATCCAAACGCTGGAGTCAACAAGTATCATTTGTCAAGGCGCATCGCTTCCAGATCCCCTTGCCAATCAACCTTTCCCCACAATTTTTTAATACTTACTTGTTGTCTGAGGCGCAGGAGTTCCTTCAACGCCAAATCTACGACCTCTCGTTTGGTCTTCAATCCGGTAGCCTTTAAGGTATCCTTCATCAGCTTATCGTCAATTTCAATATTAGTGCGCATGATGTGTATAGTTCCTCACTTTTATACACATCGTAGCTTCAAAGAGGTTCAGATGTCAACCCCAGAAAAAAAGGACGACCGAAGCCGTCCGTTTCGGATAAGAATCCGGTCGTGGCCGCTTGCGTTTTCGATTATTCTTCGCCGCCTTGGGCTTTGGCTTTTTCTTCCATCAAGATCGCTTTGCGTGAAAGTTTGATCTTGTTGCCTTCGCGACCGATGCATTTGACCATTATTTGCTGACCTTCTTTTAGCTCGTCGCGAACGTCTTTTACGCGGCGGTCGGAGATCTCGGAGATATGCAGCAGCCCGTCGAGGCCGGGCATAATTTCGACGAATGCGCCGAAATCGACGATTCGCGAGACGGTTCCCATATAGGTTTCGCCCACTTCGGCTTCGGCCGTAAGAGCTTTGATGCGGGCAACGGCCTCAGCTGCAGCGTCGCCATCTGCGGTCGCGATCAGGATCGTTCCGTCATCAGACACATCAATCTTCGCACCCGTTTCTTCGGTCAGTGCGCGGATGGTCGATCCGCCCTTTCCGATAACGTCGCGGATCTTTTCAGGGTTGATCTTCATCGTAATGATGCGCGGTGCATAAGGTGAAATATCTTCACGCGGGGTGTTGATCGCCTGATTCATTATCTCAAGAATGTGCATCCGGCCTTTTCGCGCCTGTTCGAGAGCTTCCTGCAAGATCATCGCGTTGATGCCATCGACCTTGATGTCCATCTGCAACGCCGTGATTCCCTCGCTCGTTCCGGTTACCTTGAAATCCATATCACCGTAATGATCTTCGGCACCGGCGATATCGGAAAGAATCGCGTAACGATTTCCTTCCATCACCAAACCCATCGCAACGCCGGCAACCGGCCGTTTAATCGGCACGCCGGCGTCCATTAAACTCAGAATGCCGCCGCAGACCGACGCCATTGACGACGAACCGTTCGATTCGGTGATATCGGAAACGATTCGAAGCGTGTATGGAAAATCATCGTCGTCCGGCAGAACGGCTTCGATCGCGCGGCGTGCAAGATTTCCGTGTCCCGTTTCGCGTCGCGATGTGCCGCCGAAACGGCCCGCTTCGCCGACCGAATAAGGCGGGAAATTGTAATGGAGCATAAAGCGGCGTTTTACCTCGCCCTTCTCGATGTCATCCATATATTGCTCGTCCATCTTCGTGCCGAGCGTGGTCGTAACGATCGCCTGCGTTTCACCGCGTGTGAAAAGCGACGAACCATGTACGCGCGGCAGCCAGCCGACCTCGCACGAGATCGGTCGAATCTCGGAAAACTTTCGTCCATCAGGCCGCCGCCGATTGCCGAGCATATCTTCACGAAAGATCTTTTCTTTCAACGATGAAAATGCTTTGCCCACCTTGGCGCGTTTTTCTGCGTCGTCTTCGGGATAGCTTTCGACGACTTCCTTTTTCAAAGCGTCGATCTCGGCATAGCTCGAAAGTTTGTCTTTACCGGTCGTGTCCAACGCGGCTCGGAGTTTGTCTCCGAATTTCTTTTCGATCTCGCCGCTGATCTTTTCGTCGATCGCAGCGGGTATAAATTCCCGCTTCGTGATCTCGAGCGCCTTGCCGAGTTCTTTTTGCCAGAGGCACAGACGCTTGATCTCTTTATGAGCAAGCATCAACGCTTCGAGCATTATTTTCTCTTCAACTTCCTGTGCCTCGGCCTCGACCATGCAGATCGCTTCCTCGGTTCCGGCGACGATCAGATTCAGAAGCGATTCACGCCGCTGATCGAAGGTTGGGTTGATGACGTACTTTCCGTCGATCAATCCGATGCGGATGCCCGCGATCGGGTTATGAAACGGAATGTCGGATAGATAAAGCGCACACGACGCGCCGGTGATAGCGATCACATCGGGATCGTTTTCGGCGTCCGACGAGATCACCGTTCCGACGATCTGTGTTTCAAAACGGTAGCCGTCCGCAAACAGCGGTCGAACCGGCCTGTCGATAAGGCGGCATGTGAGAACTTCCTTTTCGCTCGGGCGTCCCTCGCGTCGGAAATAATTTCCCGGAATGCGTCCGGCCGAATATGTCGATTCGCGGTACTCGACCGTCAGCGGAAAAAAGTCTAATCCTTCTTTCGCCGTCCTCATGCTGACCGCAGTCACGAGCAGCATCGTATCGCCATACTGAATTACGACCGAGCCATCGGCTTGTTTTGCGACCTTTCCGGTCTCAACGATCAGTTCTTTATCTCCGAGCTTGATCTTTTCTTTCAAATATTTTTTCTTTGTCATTTATGTTCCTCAAAAACAAAGGCGGCCCATCGGCTATTTCGTGAAGCCGAGGCCGCCATTGGAATCTCCAATTTTGGTTGCGTTCTATCTGCTTGTGGACGTTTATTAGCTGTCACGTTCAGCATCCAATAACAAATTCTTCGTAGAGAACGTTTTTTCTTATGGCCCGAAGCGGCCGATTCGTCTGGTTTCTAGTTTCTCAATTAACTTCTTCAAACTCGAAACTCGAAACCAGAAACTGTCCTTATCGGCGAAGGCCGAGTTTCTTGATTATCTCGTGATATTCGTTAATGTTTTTTCGCTTGAGATAATCTAACAATTTGCGTCGTCGAGAGACCATTATGAGCAAGCCTCTGCGGGAGTTGTTATCTTTCTTGTGTATTTTGAAATGCGCCGTCAATTCGTTGATCCGCTGCGTCAACAATGCGATCTGCACCTGCGACGAACCCGTGTCCGCCCCATGCGTTTTGTAATCACCTACGATCTTTTCTTTTACTTCTTTTACTGTTGCCATTCTATATTTGCTCTAAACAGCCTCTCCTTGTGTTCACAGTAAATCCGCCCATAATGCTGGCGGTAACCGCGAAAAATATTGAAAAACTAGAAACTTAGTAGTGTTTCTGAAATAATTATCCGTTATCCGTTATCCGTTATCAACTGAGTACTCGAATTCTTCCATGAACTTGGTCGAAAAATTGCCCTTTTGGAAATTTTCATCGGCCATTATCGCCTTATGAAGCGGAATCGTCGTTTTGATGCCTTCGACGACCATCATGTCTAGAGCGCGACGCATGCGGGCAATAGCAAGTTCGCGCGTCCGAGCGTGTACGATCAGCTTTGCGATCATCGAATCGTAATATGGCGGCACCGTATAGCCCGGATAAACCGCCGTATCAACACGCACGCCCGGCCCGCCTGGAATATTAAATGCGGTTATCGTGCCCGGGCTCGGGGTAAATTTCACAGGGTCTTCGGCATTTATGCGGCACTCGATCGAATGCCCGACGATCTGCACATCCGACTGCTGGTATTGAAGGTCTTCGCCCGACGCGACGCGGATCTGATTTCGCACAATATCGGCAAGAGTTACCATTTCGGTAACCGGATGCTCAACCTGAATGCGCGTGTTCATCTCCATAAAATAAAAACTGCCGTCTTCATCAAGCAGAAATTCAAATGTGCCGGCGCTCGAATAGCCTATTGCCTTGCAGGCGTTCACTGCAACGGCGCCCATTTCTTCACGCTGTTTGGGTGTGATCACGGGTGAAGGCGCTTCCTCTAATAATTTTTGATGGCGGCGTTGTATCGAACATTCGCGTTCGCCCAAATGGATGCAATTTCCGTGTTCGTCTGCAAGAACCTGAATCTCGATATGCCGCGGCCTTTCAATATATCGTTCGATATAGACCGAACCGTTTTTGAAGGCGGCGAGTGCCTCGGCCTGCGCGGTTTCGAGATTGGATTCAAGTTCGCTTTCGGCGCGAACAATTCGCATTCCGCGTCCGCCGCCGCCCGCTGCGGCTTTGATTATCACCGGAAAGCCGATCTCTTTCGCAAGCTTTTTAGCTTCGTCGGCAGATTCGATCGGATCAGGGCTTCCCGGTAATATCGGCACACCTGATGCAAGCATCGTTCGCCGTGCCTCGACCTTATCGCCCATCATCGCGATCACTTCCGGTTCGGGTCCGATAAATTTTATATTGCACTCGCGGCAAATTTTTGCGAATGTCGCTGACTCGGCGAGAAAGCCATAGCCGGGATGAATCGCATCGACATTCGTGATCTCGGCCGCGCTGATAATCGATGGAATATTTAGATAACTCTGCGCCGACTGGGCGGCACCGATGCAGACGGCTTCGTCGGCGTATCGAACGTGCAGCGCGTCGCGGTCGGCTTCGGAATGCACGGCGACGGTTTTGATATCCATCTCCTTGCAGGTCCAAATGATTCGGTTCGCGATCTCGCCGCGATTTGCGATCAAAATTTTGCGAATCTCTCTCATAAACAATTAGCCACAAAATGCACAAAAGTCACAAAATCAAAGAAACCTTTTTGCGTTTTTTGTGCCTTTTGTGGCTATTTCCTAATCCCGAAAAGCGGTTGGCCGAATTCGACAGGCTGCCCGTTTTCGACATAGATCTCAACTACTTCGCCGCTGGTTTCGGCCTGGATCTCGTTCATCAGCTTCATCGCTTCGACGATGCAAACTACGGTTTCGGATGTTACCTTGCTGCCCTCGGAAACGTATGGATCTTTATCTGGGCCGGGTGAACGATAGAAGGTGCCGACGATCGGCGATGTGATCTTGAATAGGTCGTTTGCGGCTTCGGTTGGGACGGAAGATTCGACCGCGGCTGAAGGCGTTGTCGCCGGAGCAGCAATCACCGGTTGGGCCGCATGCATCACCGGAGCAGCCGTCATCTTGCTTAGACGGACGCGAATATTTTCGTTCTCAAACTCGAATTCGGTGAAGCCGCGTTCTTCAAAAAGATCGGCGAGGTCGCGAATTTCTTCCAAATTATAGGAACGATCCGCGCTTTCCTTATTACTCGACGCTTTCGATTTCGAAGCGCTTTCTTTTTGCGATTCTTCTGCCTTCATAGAAGCCGTTGCTTCACTCATCGTGCAAACGCTCCCTCAAACGAACTAACCTTTCGCAGCAAGTTCTCGCGGATTATCTACAAGTTCGATCACGGCGAGCTCGGCATTATCGCCACTTCGCCGTCCTAGCCGCATGATGCGGGTATAGCCGCCGTTGCGATCTTTGTATCTTACACCAAGTTCGTCAAAAAGCCGCTTGACCGCCGCGACGCCGGCCGTTCGCTCGATGGCGTCTTTCGGTTCGCCTTTCTTTCCGCGAAACCGGCTGGATGCGATCTTAAATGTCGAATTACCGGCGTGAAAATATCTTGACGCCTGTCGTCGAAGATGAACTTCCTGCGTCGGAGCGTTCTCGCCGTCCAGCGACTGAGCTTTACGCGCGAGCGTGATCGCCTTTTCGACAAATGGCCGCAATTCTTTTGCCTTCGCGATCGTCGTAACGATGTGTTCCTTTTCGGAATTGATTAGCGAGGTCGCCATATTCCTGAGCATCGACATCCGATGCTCGGTCGTCCGCCCCAATTTTCGATGTGCTTTTAAGTGTCGCATTTCTCTAAGTCCCAAGCCTCAAGTCCCAAGCCTCAAGTCAACCAAAATAGTTGGGACCTGAGACTTGGGACTTGGGACTAATCTAAATCTCTCCCGCCTGAACCCGGGATCGGATTTCCTTGTTCGTCAAAATCCATTCCGAAATCCAGGCCCATTCCGTGAAGCAGATCCTTGATCTCGGTCAGCGATTTTTTGCCGAAATTCTTGGTGCCGAGCATATCTTTTTCGCTGCGTTTGATAAGCTCGCGGATCGAACGAATATCGGCATTCTTCAAGCAATTATACGACCGAACCGAAAGCTCGAGTTCGTCAACCGGTTTGTCGAGAAGATCGTTCCGCATCAACGGCGGACGGGCGATATCTTCGTATTTATATTCTTCTTCTTCCTCTTCGAAATTGATAAAGATCGACATATGATCTTTTACCAATTTTGCCGCAAGGCCGATAGAATCTTCCGGCGTGACCGAGCCATCCGTCCAAACTTCGAGTGTCAATTTGTCGAACTCGGTATTCGATCCCTGCCGCGTTTTATCGACCGAATAATTCACTTTCTTGATCGGCGTATGAACCGAATCGATCGGGATATATCCGATTGAAAGATCTTCGTCATTGTTCATTTCAGCGGCAACGTAACCACGACCGCGTTTCAAACGCATTTCGATATTGAGCGTGCCGGCTCCGTTGATCGTTGCGATATGCACGTCCTTATCAAGAATTTCGACATCGCCATCGGCTTGAATATCCGAGCTCGTTACCTCGCCAACTCCCTTCTTGCTGATCGTAAGCGTTTTCGGTCCCGAACCGTGAAGCACAAACGGAACTTGCTTCAAATTCAGGATAACGTCGGTCGCATCCTCGACGACGCCTTTGATCGAAGAAAATTCGTGCTCTACTCCGTCGATCTTAACGGCCGTAACCGCGGCACCTTCGATCGAGGAAAGCAATGCACGACGTATCGAATTGCCGACGGTCGTCCCAAACCCGCGTTCGAACGGCTGTGCGTAAAATTTACCGTAACGCGGCGTGAGGCTTTCCGCATCGACATTGAGCCTGCCCGGCATTTGGAAATCTGTCCAATTATTGCTCTGTGTCATATTTTTTAAAGTTCCTGGTTTCTCGTTTCTAGTTTCGGATTGAGCAAAAACTCGAAACCCGAAACTCGAAACTGAAAATTATTTGCTGTAAAGCTCAACGATCAACTGCTCGTTGATATTCGATTCGATATCCTGGCGCGTCGGTGTTGCCGCGATCGAGACGCTTAGGTCTTTGCCCGCGGGCGATATCCAAATTGGGCGCCCGCGACCCGCAGCCGTCTGCCAAGCGCCTTCAACATGTGTGTTCTTTGTGGATTTCTCTTTTATTGTGATCGTATCGCCGACCTTTACCTGAAAAGAGGGAATGTCAACCTTGCGGCCGTTGACTTCGACGTGTCCGTGATTGACCAACTGACGAGCCTGACGACGCGATGTCGAAAAACCGGAGCGATAAACGACGTTATCCAAACGGCGTTCAAGCATGAACAAAAGATTCTCGCCCGTAACACCCTTTTGGCGAAGAGCTTTTTCGAAGTAATTTCGAAATTGCTTTTCGAGGATGAAGTACATTCGCTTCACCTTCTGCTTTTCACGAAGCTGTTCGCCGTAACCGGCAAGCATCTTTCTCCGTGCCGCGCCGTGCTGTCCGGGCGGGTTCGTGCCGCGTTTTTCGATAGCACACGAAGGCTTAAAACAACGGTCGCCCTTTAAAAATAATTTCGCACCCTCGCGGCGGCAAAGCCTGCACACCGCATCTCTATATCTAGCCATCAATTGCCTCCGAGAGGCGATTTACGATTTGCGATTTCAGATTTGCGATTTGCAAATCGTCCGCACGCCAATCATCGAAAACCGCTCTACCTTTCTTTGTCGGAAAAGTTTACAAGCTGCCTACATAGGGAACTCTTCTTCCTTTCGATAATTAATTAAAACAATCCAAGCTGATCTCGATTTCAAATCGCAAATCGCAAATTGAAAATCGCAAATCGTTTCACACGCGTCTTCGTTTTGGCGGCCTGCATCCGTTGTGCGGTATCGGCGTCGTGTCGCGTATCGACGTAACGCGAATGCCGGCTTGCGTCAATGCACGAATCGCCGATTCGCGTCCGCCGCCGGGGCCTTTTACGCGAACTTCTACCTCGCGCATTCCAGCTTCCGATGCTTTTCGCGCGGCTTCCGACGAGGCCTGCTGAGCGGCAAACGGCGTTCCTTTTCGCGAACCGCGAAAGCCGCGTGCGCCCGACGAGCACTGCGAAACCAAATTGCCCTGCGTATCGGTGATCGAGATCAGCGTATTATTGAACGACGCCGAGATATGCACGATCCCTTGCGGAATATTCTTCCGCTCTTTTTTCTTATAGGTCTTTTTCTTAGCTGCTGCTTTTGCCATTGTATTAGTTCCGAGTTTCGCGTTCCGAGTTCCGAGTTAGTACCGAAGAAAATCGGAACCCGAAACTTTGAACTCGAAACTTATTTCTTGCCAGGTGCCTTCTTTTTCGCGACGGCTGCTTTGCGTGGGCCTTTTCGAGTTCGAGCGTTCGTCGATGTACGTTGGCCGCGAACCGGCAAACTCCGCCGATGCCGCAAGCCGCGATAACAGCCGATATCCATCAGCCGCTTGATATCCATCTGAACTCGTTTACGAAGGTCTCCTTCAACGTCGCCTTCCCCATCGATCGCGGCACGGATCTTATTTAGCTCTTCTTCGCTAAGATCGCGAATTTTGCTGTCAACAGACACACCGGCCGTACCAAGTATCTCGGTCGCGCGCGATTTCCCGATGCCGTAAATATACGTCAAACCTACTTGCGCCCGCTTTTGGGGCGGCAGATCAACTCCAGCTACACGAGCCATACTTCTTTATTTTGGATTTTGGATTTTGGATTTTGGATTTAATAACCCGGTCGCCACTGTTCCCGGTTCTGACAAATCCGCAATCCTCATTCCCCAATCCGCATTCTCCTCTATCCTTGCCTCTGCTTATGCTTCGGGTTTTCGCAGATCACGCGCACCACGCCTTTGCGGTGAATGACCTTGCATTTATCGCACATCTTCTTTACTGACGGCCTTACTTTCATTATTCCCTCAATGTTCGGAGTTGCAGCTTTAGCTGGCTTCGATTACAAAAATTCGTCAAAATCTAACCGCATCCGGCTAAAGCCGGAACTCCAAACTTCTATTTATACCGATAAGTAATTCTCCCGCGTTTCAGATCGTATGGCGAGAGTTCAACAAGAACCTTGTCGCCGGGCAGTATTCGAATAAAATTCTTCCGCATCTTGCCCGAGACGTGTGCCAAAACTTCGTGCATATTCTCATCGACTGCGACCTTGAACATCGCATTCGGAAGAGTTTCCAGCACCGTCGCGGTCACCTCGATCGCCTCTTCTTTCGACATACCAGCCAATGCCAACCGCTGATTAGTTGGACAAACCGTTAATATTAACCTTTTCCAGCCCAAACATCAAATCAGGCTGAGGCCAATTCCGCAATTTCAACGGTCACAGCCTTTTTTTGTTCTTTCGTCAATGTCAATATCTCAGGGCCGTCGAGCGTGATAGCGACCGTATGTTCGGCATGCGCGGACGCTTTAGAATCAGCCGTAACTACTGTCCAACCATCACTTAGCGTCTTCGTCTCGGCAGTTCCGATGTTTAGCATCGGCTCGATCGCAAAACAAAAATTCGCTCGAATTTTATCTTTCGTGCCTGCTCGTCCGTAGTTTGGAATCTGCGGAGCTTCGTGCATTCGACGCCCGATTCCATGGCCGGTGTAATCGCGGACAATCCCATATCCGTGACTTTCGCCGTGCTGCTGGATCGCCGAACTTATATCGCCGACGCGCTTATTTACGCGGCACTGCTCGATACCCAAAACCAGACATTCTTCGGTAACGCAAATCAACTGCTTCAATTCATCGCTAATATTTCCGACCGGAACCGTGATCGCCGTATCGCCGACAAATCCATCCAAGGTGCACGCCATATCGAGCGAAATAATGTCGCCCTCGACAAGCGGCGTTTTTACCGAAAAACCATGAACTACCTGTTCATTCGGCGATGCGCAGATCGCAAACGGAAACGGAACCATATCGTGCGGCTTGTAGCCGATAAAAGTGGGTATCGCACCCGCATCGCGCATCATCTTTTCCGCAGCCGTATTTAATTCGAGAGTTGAAATTCCCGGAGCGACCATCGCGCGCAAAGTCTCACGCACTTCGGCTATCAGCTCGCCGACGGCCCGCATCTTCTCCATATCCTTTCGCGATTTTGCGATGATCATCCGTTTACCGATCAGGAATCGTCCAAAATTTCTGATCCAATCCGACATTTTCCTTCGTGTATTTTCGTGTTGTTTCGAGGATAAAATCCTCGGATTCGGTGAACCGCGAAACTTCACGAAACAAGACGAAATCGTACTAACTAAACTATCCTTTCCAATTCTGCATATATCGTTTCAACATCACCCAAGCCGTCAATTTTTTCCAACCGACCGCTATTTTCATAGAACGCGATCAACGGTTTCGTCTGTTCGTCATACGTCGCAAGCCGCGTCGAAACGCTTTCAAGATTGTCGTCGGCACGATGAATCAGTTGAGCATCAGCGTGTAAATCGCAGACGTTATCCGCTTTCGGCGGCTTCGAATAAATATTGTAGATCTCGCCGCAAACCGGGCATGAGCGACGGCCTGTCAAACGTCTCATCAATTCTTCTCGCGGCAGATCGACCTCGATAGCCTGAATCTCCAATCCCTGAGCCTTCGCTAATTCTTCAAGCTGCTCTGCTTGCACCTCTGTGCGCGGATAGCCATCAAGAATATATCCGTCTGCACAATCGGCACGCGACGTTCGATCTTCGACCATTCGATACGTAATATCGTCCGTAACTAATTTGCCCGATGCCATTATTTCCTGCACTTCGTGAGCAAGCGGCGTATCGAGCGTCTTCATCTCTCGGAACATATCGCCGGTCGATATTTGCGGAATGCCGCGTCGCTCCCGCAATAGCCTCGCCTGCGTTCCCTTGCCCGCCCCCGGAGCACCGATCAAAACAACTATCTTTCCCATTCACATGCGATAGCCACAGAGGACACAGAGTTAAAGAGAAAACCAATTCCTCCGTGATCTCTGTGCCCTCTGTGGCAAAAATCTGTTAACTGCGTCGTCCGCGCAGACGCGAGCCCGCGCCCAAAAATCCTTCGTAGTTTCGCATAACGAGCTGTGCTTCGATCTGCGAGACCGTATCCATTGCGACGCCGACAAGGATGAGCAAGGACGTGCCGCCGAAGAAGAACTGATACCCCAAACCGGTCGGAATCCAACTCAAACCGGGCGTAGCTGTAAAGAACGCATCAAGCCTGTCGCCGATGAACGGCAACCTCGCCACCTTAAAACCGCTGAGCAATATCTGCGGAACGAAAGCGACGAACGAAAGATAGACCGCACCGACGGTCGTCAATTTCGTTAGGATATTGTTAAGGTATTCGGCTGTCGGGGCACCGGGACGAATGCCTGCAATAAACCCGCCGTGTTTGCGAAGATTGTCGGAAACCTCATCCGTGTTAAACACGATCGTGATGTAGAAAAACGTAAAGATCACGATCAATGAAATAAAGACAAACTCATAATACGGATCGCCGCCGTGAAACTGCTGAAAAAAGTTATGTATCTTAGACCAAACAGAATTCGGATCGTTCTGGTCCGGCGGAAATGCTGCCATCAAAGTTTGCGGCATCGCCAATATCGACGAAGCAAAGATCACCGGGATAACGCCGCCCATGTTTATCTTCAGCGGAAGACTGGTTTCCTGTCCGCTGAAAGTTTGGTTTCCGACACGTCGGCTTGCGTAGCTGATCGCGATCTTTCGCCTGGCAGATTCGACATAAACGATGAGGGCAATAAGTGCCACCAGAACAACTATAAGAAAAATAACGCCCAAAGTCTGAACCGCGTCTCCGGCCCTTACACGCTCTGACACCTGTGTAATCCCGCGCGGCAACCCGATAACAATACCCGCAAAAATAAGAAGCGAAATTCCATTGCCGACACCTCGTTCGGTTATCTGCTCGCCGAGCCACATTACAAAGATGGTTCCGGTCGTAAGAGTAATAACGACCATCAATGTCGCGGGCCATGTGTCGGGGATAATGCCGTTTCGGCTCAGCCATGTCGCGACAAAAAATGTTTGAACCGAGCACAATACTACTGTCAGATAGCGTGTCCACTGATTCAATTTCTGACGCCCGACCTCGCCCTCTTCCTGAATTTTTTTCACCGCCGGCGAAAGTACGGGCATCAACTGCATAATGATCGACGCAGTGATATAAGGCGTAACACCAAGAGCGAATACCGAAATGGTGCGGAAGTTGCCGCCGGAAAACAGGTCGAGAACGCCTAGAAGCGTTCCTGCGACTTCGCCCCAAACGCGCTCAAGCTGTGCCTTGTTGATCCCGGGTGCAGTTACGTGAGCACCGAGGCGATAGATCGCGAGAAGCCCGAGCGTGAACAAGATGCGTTTACGCAGCTCGGGTATCCGAAACATGTTTTGTATGGCAGCGAAAAACTTCTCCATATAATTGATCGTTCGGAGTTCCGCCTTCAGGCGGCTTGCTCCATCTCAACGATTGCTAAAGCAAAAAAACCATAAACCTACGCCGCTTTTTCAACGACCTTAACGATCTCAGTGGCCGCACCGCCGGCTTTTTCGATCTTTTCTCTGGCGGTCTTTGTAAAACGATGTGCCGAGATCTTGAGCGACTTGGTTATTTCACCGTTGCCGAGTATCACTAGATCGTGTTTCGCCTTTTTGATCAAACCACGCTCATGAAGAATTTCGGGTGTGATCTCTTCGCCCGCGTTAAAGCTCGCGTCGATCTTTGCCAAACCGATCTCGATCCATTGCTTCTTGAAAATGTTCGTAAACCCGCGTTTCGGCAAACGACGCTGGAGCGGCATCTGACCGCCTTCAAATCCAGGACGGCTCGAGTAGCCGGAACGCGATTTTTGTCCCTTGTGTCCGCGACCAGCAGTCTTACCGAGACCCGAACCCGGAC
>JBOGOW010000003.1:0-26000 GCA_050748285.1 Pyrinomonadaceae bacterium | reverse complement strand
AGTCCACCGGTTTGGGGTAGAGGTACACTTTTTCAACACTGGCATTGGGACGCATCATGGTGATGGGCTCCTGATGGAAATCGGGAGCACAGCATCCGTTGTCAGCTATTCGCTTGGAATGTGGGGTTCGTGGAGCGGATACGACCTTCGGATCTTCCCATCCGAAGGCTTCAATTTATGATTACAGAGATCGAATAGAAATCTAGATGAAGCTTTAAAGGTTAGTCCTTTTTTCAGTACACGAACTAATGGATTTGGAAACATCTCTATTGGGTTTCAACAACATCTGCGTAGGCCGCTGATCAAACCCTCCAGCACCATTAGCAGTATCCCACGATGCTACCAATTCATAATCAGAAGGTTGCGCCCCGAAGGTAGCTACTAAATCATAAGAAATGCTTCTCGGGCCGCCAGGCTCAGTCAAAAGCCAAGCGCTCGCTAGATATTCACAAGATACTCTTTTTAATGCCTCAGCTGCTAGACTCAAGCTGCCAGGATACCCGCCGATCATCCACGCCTGACCAACGTTTGTTGCTCCTAGTGCATAGAGAATACCTGGGGATTGCCCACTTAGATCAATAATAGGAGTTGCAGGCTGGAAACCTGCTAGTTTGGAAGCACTTTGTGCTTTTAGAATGTAGGATGCATACCCTTCGGACAATATAAGACTAGACCCGCTACGCCCCACGATTATCTCTTGGGAGTTCATCCTTAATGGTTGTGTTTGCCTATACGGCAACTCCATCGCTGCCTGCACTAAAACAACTACTATCAGATGTGTTATTAGAAGTAAAGGAAAGAGAACATACATTGCGCTCGTTCGAGGAATGAGTGGAACTAAAATAATTAAAGCACTTAGTACCCAGAAAAAACCAGCTGCACCACCTATTTGCCAGTAGTTATTATTTGTACCGAATGCGTAGATATAGGGAAATAATGCGAGTACCAAGGAAGCAGACAAACGAGATAATGAAATATCCGTAAAAATCCTGCGCCTTCCAAAACCTAACGCGAGAATGAATGTAGACGCCGGCACTGCTAGTATAAGCAGTCCATGAAAATTACTAGACTGCATCGGTACAACAAATTTTCCCGCAATCAATAGCAATATAATGCCTAAGGTCATAAATGCAAAGCAGAGACCTAACAACCGAGCGAAGTTATTGTTAATATATAACAGCGAGCTAGCTACCACAGAAAACATTAATATTGCACGAAAAATAACAACCTCTTGTTGAGAAAGAGTAAAATCGTCAATTCTCAAGATAGTCTCGAGCGAATGACCACCTCCTAATAAACCAGCAAAAGCTATTCCTGTTTGTAGTCGCTCAACAAATGCCATTAAAGAACCATCAATCAACATTGCGCTGAGAACCAACAACAACAAACCTGAAGCAACACTAATCGAGAGCAAACGAAAATTAATTTTTCTTGCTATCAACAGGTAAAAAAACAAACAAACTCCAAGTACTGCGGCGCTACTAGGCTTAGCCATAAAGGTTAACCACCCACCGGCGCCGACTAGAATCCACCCTATAACACTGCTAACACTATTATATTTTCGAGCTAACAACAAACCTATGGCGACTACAAGAAGCGCTTGCAAATTCAAGCTATTATAACTTGGAGACGGAGCCCAAAACCCGTAAAAAACCAAAACACTAGCTGCAAAACCGAAGGATATAGAAAGCCGCTTAACCGTCCCCTTCGACTCCCCACGGAATACACCCGTCATTACCAAATCAACGAGATACCATGCGAGAGCAAAAGTAACCAACATATTAAATATACGCAGCAGAGCAATATTGCCACTGAACAGAATATAAAAGGGATGATATAAAAACCCAAACTGAGACAACGACCAATCATATAAACTAGGCGCCGAACTCCACACTAAATAGAAGCTTTCATCTGTGAAATCAAAACCATACTGACAATAGACCATTAGCCAAGCGAGAATAATGAGAGTACTCGCAAAAGAATATGCGATTAGACTATATTCAGTCGCACTTGAAATCAAAGTTACTTTTGGTTGGGCGACAGTCAAATTGATCGCATCGTCTCGAGTCCCCATAGCTCTTCCGCCTTACTTGAAAAAAAATATAACAACCACGTACATTTTGTCTCTACTACAATTGGGGACCCAAACACACCCAACACAGCTGAAATCTCCTGATGAATATGAATTTTATCCAGTACATCACGAGGAAGCCATTGAAACACCCACAATAGGTAATGAAATACTCCACACCAACTAGATCTAATTTAAGACTCTAACCTACGCTGCTGATAAATCCAATCAACAATTTCACCGTCAGGTGTATACCCACTAACTGTATCGCGCAGCAGTTGGCGTACTTTGGAGTAATCGTCTTTTTCGACTGCGCCCAGTAAATCAGTAAGCTTTGTCTTAAGCACGTCCCAAGACAAGTAGTCTTCATTCGCGGTCATAATCATAGGATGCTTGGTCGCAGCTACATTATCGCCAATTAATAACTCTTCATAAAGTTTCTCACCTGGTCGCAACCCCGTAAACTCGATCGAAATATCACCGCTTGGATTTCGCTCGGATCTAACACTCAGGCCAGAAAGATGGATCATTTTTTCTGCGAGTTCTACGATTTTAACCGGTTCTCCCATATCCAGGACAAATACGTCGCCGCCCTGCCCCATCGACCCGGCCTGGATAACCAGTTGCGCCGCCTCGGGTATGGTCATGAAATAGCGCGTAATTTTCGGATGGGTAACAGTGAGAGGCCCACCTGATTTGATTTGGTTGTGGAACAAAGGGATCACTGAGCCGGATGAACCAAGGACGTTGCCAAACCGAACCATGGTGAACCGTGTTTTATTAACTCGAGAAACATTGGATTTGTCGCAAAACAAGACAGGAGCTACTTCACGACTCAGCGCCTGCAGAGTAAGTTCCGCTAATCGTTTGGTACTACCCATTACGTTAGTAGGACGTACTGCTTTGTCGGTCGATATCAATACAAAGTTAGCCACACCCGCCTGCAATGCCGCTTGTGCGGTATTGAGCGTCCCTATCACGTTATTCAGTACGCCTTCAGCTATATTATGTTCGACCATCGGAACATGTTTATAAGCTGCAGCGTGATAGACCGTGTCGATGCGCCATGTTTTCATCACGTCGAGTAATTTGGCTTCGTTGCGCACTGAGCCCAGAATCGGGAGCAACTGAACAGACAAGGATTCTCGTCTAATGCGCTGCTCAAGTTCTTCAAGAATACAATAAAGATTAAACTCACTGTGATCGAATAAAATAAGCGTAGTCGGCAATTGCGACAGTATCTGCCGGCACAGTTCAGATCCGATTGAACCGCCGGCACCGGTCACCAAAACGGCTTTATCCTGGATGCAATGTACTAGCAAATCTTCCTGCGCAGGCACAGCATCCCTACCTAGTAAATCCGCGATATCGACTTCCTGGATGTCATCCACTTTTACTCGGCCACTTGCGAGATCCATGAAGCCCGGCACACTGCGAACATGCAATGGATAGCCTTCAAGGAAACCGAGGATTTCCCGGCGTCGACCGCGTGATGAAGACGGGATCGCAAGCAGTATCTCTTGAGCGCCTGTAGCGTGGATCATGTGTTCGATGTGACGAGGTTTATAAACCTGGAGCCCGGAGATCACGCGATTTGAGATACTGTCATCATCGTCGATGAATGCGACTGGACGCATGATGCGGCCCATTCTTAGCGCAGCTACTAGCTGGTTTCCCGCCGCCCCTGCCCCATAGATAGCTACTCTAGGCAAACCATCGTCTCGATTTGTAAAAGGAACGTGTTGAGCGGCGGAAAACCAATCACCGAGGAAATACTGCCGCATTCCCAAACGCAAACCGCCGATCATCACTAAACTTAACCACCAGTAGTTAAAGATAATCGAGCGCGGCACAACGTTTTGATGATTGCTATACCAATAGACAATAATGCCTAGAACCAAAGAAGACAGGCTTACAGCCTTAATGATTGCGATGAGTGCATCATTGCCGAAGTAGCGCATCACCGCGCGATACATTCCAAAGCGAATGAACAGCGGAATCGCTACCAACGGAGCGCTTACGAAAAGCCAGGTGTGCGCAAGGAACGGGTTGATCATCTCGTCAATTCCGAGGCGAACAACAAACGCCAGCCATAGTGCCATCCAGACCAGGATCACGTCTGTCAGCACCTGTACCAGCCTTTTGTGACGACGTGGCAACCCCAGCAGCATTGCACGTAATCGATCCATAAACGATTCAACCACCTTTACAGCTCCTTAACTGACTTCGCTCGATCATTGTACCTTTTCCCACGCAATCGGCATCCTCTATAATCGGAAACCTGCCTGCCTCACGCTGCTGCGGGGACTTCGAGCTGACCAGCTCGAAATATCAAAGCGAGTACGATCAGTGGGACATACGCGATTAATACACCCGCGGCACCATCAAGTCCGAGCTGCGTAACGGAGTACGCAATCGGGAACAACCAAAATAGGTTAATCGCACCGACTGCCAGCGTTACGGGCAAATGCTTGCCAAAACGACGAGATGCAAACTGGTAGGCATGACTGCGGTGAGCCTCATAGACTCTATCGCCACGTAGCAACCGTCGCATCAAGGTTAAGGTTGCATCAACAATGAAAACCCCCAGAAGAATTAACCAGGCCCAAAACAGGTTTGAGGAATTCCAGGCTGCCTGAAGGGATAGAACGCCCAACGCGATCCCCAAAAATCCGCTACCTGCGTCTCCCATAAAAATCTTGGCTGGCGGGAAGTTCCAGTAGAGAAAACTTGCGACCGCTACAGCTAGCGTCAGCGGCCCCCAAATCAGTGTGGTAGCGTCGCTCAACCAGTACAACAAACAAATGCAAAGGCACGCGCTAACGGCTTCGACACTCGCCAGCCCATCGATTCCATCCATGAAATTGTAAAGATTCAAAAGCCACACTAAGTAGATAACTGCTAGCGCATGGCCAAACCAATGAAGGTTAATGCTTACACCGAACGCCGTAATGCTGGGGAATCCTCCAATCAATATCAGTGCCCATATGCTGGCGCCAAAATGGCCCAAGAGGCGCCACCGAGCAGCGATGTGGCCATGATCGTCCATAAAACCAATGATGGCGACCAGCGCACCAGCCCCGCCGATTCCTGCCAACTGTTGCCATGGGACCAGTTCCAGCACACCAAAAACCGGAAGCGCTACGATAAAGGCAACGACGATAGCCACACCTCCCCCGCGGGGGGTAGGAATGGTATGGGAGCTTCGCGCATTAGGAATATCTATGATGCTGCGAGCCAATGCGTAACGTCGCAGAGCTGCCGTTAAAACACAAGAAAGAACGGCAACTGCCGGTATTAGCCACAAATAGACCATTATTAATGATGTTCCCGAAAATACTTCGCCGTTATCGCCAACGCCTCGTCAACACTAAGTGGAGGCGCCCAACCCAATAGATTGCGCGTTTTTGTAATGTCTACTTGAAGAGATCCGCATAAACGCTGGGACAGCGCTTTTTTACCCAACAAAGCGGCGCCGCCTTCAAGTAACCAGCTAGGTACTGGAATAAGTCTGCGCGGCGCATTGAGTGCTTTGCCCATCCGGCTGAGCAATTGGGTAGTGGATAAGTCTTCACCGTCGCTTACCAAAAACGCCTGGTTCGCCGCAGCAGGATGATCTATACACGTCAGTATCAAGTCCACCAGGTTATCCAGCGCTACCAGGCTTCGCTTGTTGTGGATAGCACCAAAAGGCAAAGGAAAACCTTTATCCAGCCAGCGCATCATATTCAAAAAGTTAGCTTTGACACCTGGGCCATAGACGAGGACTGGCCGGACAATAACCACTTCCATAGTAGTTATTAAAGACAATTGCCGAAGACCTAGCTCAGCTTCCATCTTAGAAACGCCATAAGGGTCCATTGGCGCTGGAACGTCGTCCGCCACATAGGCAGAACCAGGAGCCGTGCCCTCCCCGTTAACCTTTATTGAACTGATAAAAATGAAACGTCGTACACCCGCAGCGGCAGCTTGTCTGGCGAGATTCAACGTGCCTTCAACGTTGACGTTGCGAAACGCAGCAAGCGGGTCGTCTTCCACGTCGTTCATGACATGCACTCGGGCTGCGGCGTGAATCACCACATCCAAACCGTCCAAGCGTTGCTCCCATTGTGTGGAGCCATCGAATTGCTCTATACACACCTTTGGAACATTTTCCAATATCACTTTCGATGAGTCTCTGACAACGGCGACGACAGAACGCTTTTTCTCGAGATGTAATCGCTTGAGTATCGCTCCACCGACGAAACCTGTCGCACCCGTCAATAAAATAGTCCCCTGCATCAATGAACGCCCTTTCTTAGAGTGGCTTTGCGAAAAAGATCTTCAAGTCGAGCGAGAAGAAGTGTCTTCGAATAATGACGCAAGTAGTACTGGCGGCCGGACTGCCCCATTGCACCCAACTCACTTGCGTCAGTATTTGCCAACGCCATGGTGATGCTGGCCAGTCCACTAGCATCGCCGGATTCACAAGTGAAACCGGCGCCTGAATCAACGATGACCCTGGCTGCCTCACCATTGATCATTCCGAGAAGAGGTCTGCCAGACGCAAGATATGCTTGAACTTTGCCAGGTATGGTCTTTTCGAACACATCGTTGGTTTTCAGGGACACTAATAACGCGTCTGCATCTGCAAACAAACCCGGCATCTCCTCTAAAGGATGCCTGCCCAATAGCAGAACGTTATCCAAATTTCTGGATTTAACTTGATCCCTTAACCATTCGCTCATTCGACCGTCGCCCACAATTACCCAGCGGATAGCAACTTTTTCGCGCAACTCTTCCGCAGCGTCCAAGACAGCTGGAAGATCCTGAGCCTCACCTAAATTACCAGCGAATAACACGGTAAATACAGATTCATCCCGTATCAACAACTGAGTGCCTTGCGGTGCCGAAGATGAAAAATCATCTTCCGCCCAACTTGGAAAATACACTAATCGTTCAGGAGCAATGTCTCGCGTACAGTATCTTTTAACATTATCGAAGAAACCGTGTGATTGCAAAAGCAAGTAGTCTGTACGATTGTAGATCCAGGAAACCATTTTCCCGACCATCGAGAGCAAGGCTGGATGCTTGAGAACGCCTACAGCTCGAAGTGTCTCAGGCCATAGGTCCAGCACCCACACAAACACGGGAGCTTTCTTTAACCTTCCTATGACCAGCGCTGGAATAGCAGACATAATCGGGGAAACAGCGTAAACGAACACCGCGTCGAATTGCTTGCCGCGCAGTTTGTACAATCCGATAATCGAGGCGCTGGAGAAAAAGCTAAGATAATTTAATACAAGGCTGATACTGCGTTTACCACGTGCCGCCATAGGCACCCTGAAAATTTCGGCGCTTGAATACTCACTAAAGCACTCAGGTGCAGATAGATATTCCTTATATACCTCGCCTTCGGGATAATTCGGTACACCCGTCAACACAGTGACCGAATGTCCTTTCTCGGTAAAGTCACGAACCAAATCGTTGATACGCATATTTTCAGGCCAAAAATACTGCGTAACTACCAAAATCCTCAATTTACTCTGCGACATGGACACAACTCGAATTAGTAGCGCTTCCAGACCACACGGTTAACGTAATCAGTATAACTGTGTACGATCCTCGCGACTTTCTCAGATACATTCGGCATGCTGTAGTCGGAAACAAGTTGCAACGTACGCTCGACTCCAGAAGCTTGCGTTTCCAAAATCATCAAACCTTGCAGAACCCGCTCAACTTCAAGCCCAACCATCATCACGGCAGCTTCCTCCATGCCTTCCGGACGTTCATGAGCTTCGCGAATATTCAACGCAGGAAAATTAAGGATAGAAGACTCTTCATTTATAGTTCCACTATCAGACAGCACAGCCTTGGACTCAAGTTGCAGCTTATTGTAGTCCTTGAATCCTAAAGGCTTGAGAAGCCTAACATGTTCATGAAATACAACACCCATGGTATCGACCCGTTTCTGGGTGCGCGGGTGAGTCGAAACAATGACCGGATGACCAAATGTGGCTGCAACAGTATTCAGAACATCAACCAACTTGAGAAAATTTTTATCAGAGTCAATATTTTCTTCACGGTGCGCACTTACGACGAAGAACTTCCCGGACTCAAGACCCAGCCGCTGTACTACATCAGAGGCTTCGATGCCCTCGCGATAATGATTCAAAACCTCAAACATAGGGCTACCCGTTTTGATCACCCTATCTGGAGGCAGACCTTCCTTGAGCAAATAATCACGCGCAATTGTGCTGTAAGTAAGATTGATATCAGCCGTGTGATCCACAATCCGACGATTGATCTCCTCAGGGACCCGCATATCAAAACAACGATTACCTGCTTCCATATGGAAAGTCGGGATTTTCCTACGTTTTGCAGGAATAACCGCCATACAGCTATTGGTATCACCTAGCACAAGCAGGGCTTCAGGCTGCACTGAGGCGAGCAGCCGGTCCACCGAGATAATCACATTACCGATCGTTTCTGCGCCACTACTACCCGCCGCATTCAGGAAATGATCTGGCTTGCGAATACCGAGGTCCTGGAAGAATATTTCATTCAGCTCATAGTCATAATTTTGACCTGTATGGACCAGTACGTGGTCGCAATACTTATCCAGCGCGTTAACAACACGTGACAACCGAATGATCTCGGGGCGAGTGCCGACAACAGTTACAATTTTCAGCTTTTTCATTGCAATGCTCATTTCTAATTCAATCAGGCTTGGGTGCCCACAGGCATCGTGTAAGTATCTGGAAGCTCACGATCAAAAATTTCGTTCGCCCATAACATCACGATCATTTCACTCTTGCCAATGTTCATGATGTCGTGGCTCCAGCCAGGTACAGTTTCGACAATTTGCGGCGTCTCACCATTTGTTAAAAGTTCGTAGAACTCTCCTGATACGATGTGACGGAAACGGAAACAGGCACTCCCTTTAATCACCAAAAACTTTTCTGTTTTCGTGTGATGGTAATGGCCACCCCGGGTGATACCCGGATGCGCAGTAAAATAAGAAAACTGACCTGAGTCTTTGGTTTTTAGCATTTCCACAAAGACACCGCGGGCGTCTCCATACTTCGGAACCTCGTAAGTAAAATCCTCAGGAGGTAGGTAGCTGAGATAGGTGGAGTACAGCGCACGAACCAAACCTGTCCCGACACGCTCAGCAATCAGCGATTGCCGACTTTCCTTAAATTCGTGCAGTTGTGCAGCCAATTCGCCGACTGTGATTGAAAACTGTGGCTCGACAACAACAAAGGGATCGCCAGATAATTCGCCATCCATGACAGCGATAAAGCTTTTTATAACATCATCAATGTAGACCAGTGAAATACTCGCATCCGCATCATTTATGCTGATAGGTAGCCCATTAACGATATTATGACAAAATGTCGCAACAGCAGAATTATAATTAGGCCGCGCCCATTTTCCAAAAACATTAGGTAATCTGTACAAATGTACTTGGCTGATATTCTGCGCTGAGAGACTCAACAACGCTTCTTCAGCATCTCGTTTACTGGAACCGTAAGCATTGTTCGATTCTGCTTGTATGGAGGATGTATAGAGCAAAGGGATGTTCCGGCCTGTTCTTACGATAGCAGAACACAAAACCTTCGTCAGATCCGCATTCCCGATTTTAAACTCTTCGACATTTTGAGGACGATTGACCCCGGCCAAATGGAAAATAAAATCCACTTCTGATACTAATGAAGGCAACAGAGAGACATCGTCTTGTCGACAAAACTTCCGTACCTCAACATCATTTCGCTCGTTTAGATGAGTGAGCAGATTTTTACCGACGAATCCGTTGGCACCGGTGATCAATACTTTCATGCCTTATTCCTCGGGTGTCGCAAATTCACCGCGCTGAATCGCACGCATGAAATCTAATTTCAGCAATAAATTTTGCATTCCCTCAACGTCGAGCCGTTCGGTGTTGTGGGAATTGTAATCTTCCATAGTGGAAATTTTCTCTTCACCTTGCTCTACAAATTTACTGTAATTCAAATCTCGCAAATCAGGAGGAACACGGAAGTAGGCGCCCATGTCTTCAGCACAAGCCATCTCTTCGCGACTTAGCAGCGCCTCGTAAAGTTTTTCACCGTGACGAGTTCCGATGATTTGAATGGGATGCTCGGGCTGTCCGAGCATCGCCGTCAATGCCCGGGCAAGTGTCTCTACTGTCGCAGCAGGTGCCTTCTGAACGAATAGGTCACCATTATTACCATTCTCGAAAGCGTACAAAACCAGATCGACAGCATCCGCCAATGTCATCATGAAACGAGTCATGTTGGGGTCAGTAATTGACAGGGATCTACCTGCGCGAATCTGCTCGATGAACAGAGGGATTACAGACCCACGAGATGCCATGACATTCCCGTAGCGAGTGCCACAGATGACGGTCTTGGTTTCGTCCACATTACGGGACTTTGCCACCATCACTTTTTCCATCATGGCTTTGGAGATGCCCATAGCGTTGATAGGATAAACAGCTTTATCGGTACTTAGACAAACAACGCGTTTGACCTCATTCTGGATCGAGGCTTCAAGAACGTTATCGGTCCCAATAACGTTTGTCTTGACCGCTTCCATCGGATGGAATTCACAAGACGGAACCTGCTTAAGCGCTGCTGCGTGAAAAATATAATCAACACCGCGGGTAGCATTCAAAACGCTTTGGTAATCTCGCACATCCCCAATATAGAATTTTAGCTTCGGGTTGCTGTACCGCTTGCGCATGTCATCCTGTTTCTTTTCGTCACGGCTGAAAATGCGAATTTCAGCAATATCAGTGTCCAGGAAACGCTTCAGAACTGCGTTACCAAACGACCCTGTTCCACCAGAGATAAGAAGTTTTTTTCCACTAAACATAATGACCTACCCTTGCCGCGAACCAGGCAATGTTACTTAGTTCGTAATGCTGAATAAATTAATTCGTCTTTTTGTTGTGCACTTGGGTAGCTGATCAGAACGGCACGGTACGTTCCCTTGAAAACGAAGAAACTACCGGCTGCGACCCCCACTACACCACACGCTGCGACCACATTGCGCATGTCGTCAAGCGATCCACCTCCGCCCAGAATCGTAATGGGTATGTGCACCGTTTGACGAAGTTTTTGGGCTAGATCGACATCATAACCCTTCATTCGACCGTCGTTTTCAATGGAGTTTATAACGATCTCACCGGCGCCAAGCTTCTCTACTTCCAGAGCAACATCCAGGACGCTACGCTTGGTATTGCGAGTGCCATTATGCGTCCACACATCGCACGCCTTGCTCAGCATTCGAGCCTTATAATCGAGCACGACGACAACGCTCTGACTACCAATTTCCTCAGCGATTTGAGTGATTAGTGAAGGTCTATCCAGCGCGGCCGAACTGATAGCGACCTTTTCGACACCCAACGCAATAATTTTTTTTGCCTGCTCTGCCGTACGTATCCCGCCACCGTAGCAAAGAGGCATACGACATTCAGCGGCCAAATTTGCTATCTGTTTATAGTTAGGTTCAACATTATTCACCGTAGCATCAATATCAATGACGATAAGCTCGTCAGCTTCTTTCTCGTTGAATATTTTTACAGCATTAATAGGATCCCCAACATATTTAGGATCCTTAAACTTTACTGTCTTAACCAGCCCGCCATCTTGAATCAGAAGACATGGAATAATTCGTGGTCTTAGCATTTCATAGTTCCGCGAAATTTTTCAGTAGGCCGACACCAAAGTGATGGCTCTTTTCGGGATGAAACTGGACGCCATACACGTTATCCGCACGGACAGCACAGCTGAAATCCAATCCATAGTTAGACGATGCAGCGATATGTTCAGGCTTTAAGCAGTCAAAAAAGAAAGAGTGAAGAAAGTAGAAGCGAACCTCTTCTTCGAAACCCTTGAAAAGGGAATTATTCAATGAAGGCGAAACGTCATTCCACCCCATATGCGGCAATGGCAAGTCCGATAGCTCCGGAATAGCTTTAAACGACCGGACCTTCCCTGGGACCCAACCCAATCCAGGAAGCGTTCCTTCCTCGCTACTGTCGGAGAGAATCTGCATACCGACGCATATGCCCAACACCGGAATCTTCGATTCTACTACGAGCTTATCCAACACAGGCCGCATGCCTGACGCGTCAAGACGTTCGATCGCGTGGTCAAATGCCCCTACTCCGGGCAAGATAATCTTAGTGGCGCCTTCGAGTTCGGCAGCACTTTTCGCTACAGCTACAGGAATGTGCAATCGTCTGTAAACATTGACGAACGCCTGAATATTTCCCAAACCATAATCTACGATTGTGATCATCTGAAGAGTCTTCTTTCCAAACCAAGTGCGCTTAGCACTCGAGAACCGATCCCGATCAGGAAACGCTTATTTTTGTAGTCGAGACACGTTTTGTTGGGCCCCTCGAAAATGCTCTGAAGCTCAGGTACAGTCAAGTCTAATTTATGAGCCACATACTCGAATTCGGATTTTAGAAATTTCTCATCCAGTTCAGGCTTGGCAATACGTTCCAATGCGGCGTCACGTGTCAATTGACCGGTCATGATAAGGCTGGAAAAATGCGCCCGGCGCTTTTCATAACCAAATTTGCGAGGCATCCAGTAATCCTCGTAAAATCGGGTGAACCTCGATTCGTGGTGCTTGTGTTGGAAGCGTTTCCAGCCAAACAACTGTTCCAGCGTATCCTCGGCCTCGCTTTTGATATAAGGCAGCAAATTCAAAGGGCGCACCACTTGCATACCCAATACGTAACGGTAATAAATTTTGTAGGATAATACGTCGACAATTGGAAAACTTTTCAGTTTCCGTGAGCCGAACTTGTTATGTATATCGTTAATAAGTGTTTTATCAATACCCGGATAAGCTCCCCACTCCTCAGGCTCACGGCAGCACTCCGTGGAATAGTTCCCGCCTGTCAATACGTACTTGATCTTATGAGCCTTGGCAAATTTATACAGGCCAGAGAAGAACGCAGTATCTTGAGGGATGTCCTGATCCGGAACTTGAGACTTCAAGAATGCAACCTGCAAACTCTTCATCTCTTCCCAATTGATCACTTCGGTGTAGAGGTCCAAACCCAGACCATCAACGAGCTTTTCGATATTCCCGACGGCCTGATCAGTATTCCAACCAGCATCCACGTGAAAAAGCAGAGGCCTGAGACCCATCTTTTCTTTTGCAATATAAGCAAGATAAGAACTATCAAGCCCACCGCTCAGACCGATAATGCAGTCAAAATCCTTACCTTCACCTTCTTTTTTAATTTTATCCGCAATTTTCATCAATTCGGCTTCACCGATTGATCCAGTATCCCAATTCGGGCGGATATTATTCTCAAAATTCAAGCAATATTCACATTGACCATCTTGCAAAAAAGTGAGGTTAGGATCACTGGTATCCATAATGCATGTACGGCAAATGTTGTATTTCTTCAGACTCATAAAGTACCCCAAGCAATCACGAATTCCACTCTCACCAGCCGGAGAGAAGACCGTACAATTTTTTACGAAGATTATAGAAGAAGCTGTTGCAAGCCGATAGTGCCCTCAGCCTATTAACCAAACTGGTTCTCGAAAGCAGAATGCCCAGCATATCGCCTTTCGAACGGCTCGACTCGCATCTTGCTTTTTGGTACAACTCGTCCCTGGATTCGTTTGAGAGTTCTGAAGAATGTCTGTCGTAAAACAAACCGATTGCGGCCATCCTTGGTGTTAACTTCCTATTATAGGTAGGGAAGTCTACGAGCATGTTAATGCTGTTTCCGCTATGAACCCGCCACATGCAACCAACAATGTCCGAGTGAACCACGATCCAATCGACAAAATGAGTGACCGCCAATTCCATCCATGTGTCTTCATTTGGTAGTGACTCAGGCACTGGGAAGATCCTGGAAACGACCCGCTGGCTCATCATGTAAGAGACACCAGTCAAACCGCCTTGGCCCGCGCGCTTTGGTACAATGTGTCCATCAAATTTCTTGTTTTCAGAAAGGGTGATTAATTTGCACAGCCCGACAACTGCTTCGTCCTCAGCGTAGCTCGCTACCGTGGTAAAACGCGCAGCTAGACTTCCTGCGGGCATGAGATCATCACCAGCATAGATGCAAGTAAATCTGCCCGTCGCGTGCAGCACACCATAATTAAACGCTGAACATTTACCCGCGCTAGGGTTTTTGAACAAGCGCAAATTTTCATAATCAGCAGCTAATGCCTGAAGAATATTATATGTTTCATCGGTGGAGCCATCATCTACAACAATCAACTCAAAACTCAAACCTTGTTGCTTGAGTATGCTGAGCATTGCGGACTGTACGTACTTCTCTTCATTCTTAACTGCAACGACTACACTAACATCGAGGTCACACATGTGAGCTCCTATTATAAAATATTTAATACGCACTACTGAGCTTTTGCTTGTCTGTGGTGCTTATCTCGAACACTTAAAAAGAAATTTGCAAAAAACATCAGCAAATAACCGTTACTCAATAATGTTCCAATCAGACCGCCCGTAAACAAGCCCAGAAAATAGATCAGCCATAAAGCCTTGAATGCATCGTCATCAGATTTTCTGAACCAGCGAAATGTTTGCCCGACAAAAAATGAATAAAACCAGACGCCAAGCCAACCGAAATTCGCAAACCCCTCAGTAAAGAAAACCGCGTTTGAATTCGCTGTGTCATTCCATCCCCACTCATATTCAAAAACAAGCTTTTCCAAGTAGACGCGATCTAGGGAAAACAATGCGGAAAAGAAAGTACTCGTAGCTCCCAGCAATGGAAGATCATCAAACTGTTGCTTCAAGACCACCAGAGTATCTGCGGCTGTGAACATCGGAACCGCAACAATGCGCCAGACAAGGTGATCCAATGCTCCCGACGGCAAATACTTTGAGCTGTAGAACTCCGGGGAAGAGACGCCGCCACTTTGCATGACAGCACTTGGACCGTCGGTACCGCCCATCGCCAGCAACGTCACAAGGTATAAAACCCCTGCACAGGCGACAACGATTATGGCCGCGGTAGCCAAACTGATTTTCTTGCGTTGCGACGCGATATAAAACAAGGGCAAAAGCGCATTCAAAAAAAGCGCTTTTTGTAAGAAGCTGATTGAGTAGCCGAAGAAAATCAGCAAAAACACATATCGATATTTATGTTTATCGATAAACATTCTCGCGAGACTATAGGGTAGAAATGCGCTAACAAATATTGTGCTGATATATATCAGCGCGACCTCTGCGCCTTCCCTGCCTTTCAAAAAGGCTCCCCGCTGAACGCTCAGTTCATCAGTGTCTGCGCCTGATATAGCCGAAAGAATGGGAATGGCTGGGGCTGTATATAAGGTAATGAAGAGAAAAAGGATAAAAACGAACCAGACAAAAAAATGGACAGTGTTTGGTGGAATTCTGATTCTCAGCGCATGTGGTCTGAAGCGCAAGTCGAACAGAGGGACGCTGTAGCCTACTAGAACACTGACGATGGCGAAGAATGTCATGAACGCCAATTTCAGGAAGTATTCACTCGGCAACAAAGCGAAATCAACAAAGAGGGGCAGCCACATGTAAACCAACGACACAGCCAGCACAAACAAAAATACAGCTGCTCGGGTGTTTGTTAAATTATAGAAAAACATGGACGCCTCTGAACATCAAAAAAAGCGCTCGCGCGCGACGTATACAACGCCCAATAAAAACAATGTTACTGCGACGCTAACAATGTATTTTACTCTACACAGCAAGTCCCAAATTCTAACTTGCGTAACTTTCATAACAACTATCAAATAAACAGTATAGAAAACGAAACCCGTGACCGCGTAAACTTCAGTCAGCCTGCTCGGAAACCACCAAGCTGAGATTGCGACAGCTCCAACCCGTAGCAATAGACCACAGAATTGCAAGCACATCGCAATCGGTTGATTATTTGTGACGTGGAGGGCCATAGAAATTGGAGAAGCCAGCAATTGCACAGCAATCCAAGGAACCATGTATAAAACGATTACCCCTGCTCGGTGCCATTGCTCGCCAAAGATAATCGGAAATGCGAACGGTGCCATTGCTCCGGCAACAACCAGTGGAATTATACCCACCTTGACCAATCCCAGAAGCGTATCCAATGTGAAGTTGGAAAGCTGACCTGCACGTTGTATCTCTGGAGCTTTAGACAGATAAACCTGGGAGACCGCTCCTCCGACAAGGCCAATCGGTGCTTGCATAAGTTGCATCGCCAATAGCAGATATCCGGCCTCCGGACCCACAGCCAAGCTCGCGATAATAATGACAGGAACTTGAATCGCGGCGTTGTTGGCAAGCCCTTCGAGCATCGAATATTTTGGGAATCGATCGTACTTCTTGAAGAGCTCTTTCATTCTGTGAAGTCGCAAACTACTCAATGCACTTTTATCCACCAAATAGCTCTTATTTGCCAACCCAACTGCACCTGCCCCGTTATTTATTGTTTGCCCAAGAATAAGCCCCAGCGGGCTGCTTGAAAAAAAACCGATTAAAATCTGAACTGACGCCGCACCGAAGGCCTGTTGCACTTTAGTTTTCGCAATATCTGAGAACCTTTTCTTCCGGCCAGCCCAAAATTGCAATGCGCTGTAGCATCCGGAGAAAAATATACCGACAGGTAAAACCCACAAATAGTATTGAAGATTCGGCCGGCCAAACAATAATGAAAGATGCACGGAGAAAAAATATATCACCAACGCAATGAGCGTAGCACTCAGAGCCGAAGATGCGACGGCCAAAAAAAGTACATTTATTGCGTCGACATCATCCTCTGGGATCGGAATCGCCAATTCAAATCTTAGTGTTGCCGCGACGGAAATAACACTTAGCAATGCCAAGTACACCGATAAGACACTAAAGTCCTCTGGCGTGTAGAGCCTAGTCAGTAACGGAAGTAAACAAAGCATTATTATCTGGGCCACCGCTGTGCCGCCAACCAGCACGCTCACAGCCCTGACAAAATCATTCGCTTTATACCTCTCCAATTTTTTCCAGAAACGCATCACCACACTCAATACTCAATACTCAATAAAACGATCACCACGCATTGACCACCTATTGCCACTAAATTTAGGCAATAAGTGCTTGCCTTAGACAATCGACAATCAGTGACTGATCAGCTTCACGAAGATATGGGTGCATCGGCAAGCTCAACACAGTGCGCGCCACCTCATCCCCGATAGGCAACGATACAGAATGATCGGCTACTGCCGGTTGTTTATTCAACGGAATAGGGTAATGCACAACGGTGGGAACACCAAAACTTGCAAGTTTTTTCTGCAGAGTTTCGCGCTGCTCTACACGAATTGTGTATTGGGCAAATACACTTTTATTATCGGGATGAACGAAGGGTATAGACTCAACACCCGCTTCGGACAAAAGATCGTCATAGCGTTTGGCAACCGATTGCCGCAGCTCTATTTCTTCATCAAATATGGCTAACTTCTCGAGTAAAACTGCAGCTTGCAGGGTATCTATACGGCTGTTCACCCCTACCCTGATATGATGATAGCGGCGATCTTGACCGTGACGCGCAATTTGTCGTAATACGACCGCGATATTTTCGTCGTCGGTAAACATCGCTCCGCCGTCACCATAGCAACCTAGCGGCTTGCTTGGAAAAAAGCTCGTGCAAGCAATTGTCGTTAATCCGCAGGACTTTCTGCTTTTATAAGTAGCACCAAAGCTTTGCGCCGCATCTTCAATGACCGGAATTCCGTACTTCTTCGCTACAGCATTGATTGCATCGAAGTCAGCACATTGACCGTATAAAGAGACCGGAATGATAGCCTTGGTGTTCGGCGTAATTGTAGACTCAAGTTTCAGCGGATCAAGATTATACGTAAATGGGTCGACATCGACATATACGACTTTCGCCCCTAACAGGGCAGCTGCTTCAGCCGTCGCGATGTAGCTAAAGCCGGGAGTGATCACTTCATCGCCTGGCCCAATATTCAACGCCATTAAGGCAATCTGAAGAGCATCCGTTCCATTAGCACAAGTAATGCAAAATTTCACACCTACTTTATTTGCAAGCTCTTTTTCCAACTCCGAAACTTCCGGCCCCAGAATATACTGACCGTGCATCAATACCTTCTGAATAGCAGCATCCAATCCGGTTTTAATTCTGGCTTGTTGGTACTTCAGGTCAATAAATTCGATCATTGGACTCACGCATCAAGTTTGGTGACGACATTATCGGCAAGCACATAGTATGCGCCACTGTGTTCGCACATTACTTTTTCTGAACCAGTTACAGGAAGCTTCAACTGCTCACCAAATTCGCTCATCCAGCCAATTTGTCGGGCAGGTACCCCAACCATCAATGCATAGGCTGGCACATCACGATTGATGACAGCTCCCGCCCCAACAAACGCAAATTTACCGATTACTACACCGCAGACGATTGTACAATTTGCACCTAACGTAGCGCCTTTTTGGACCAAAGTATTTTGGTACTGGTCCTTACGTTCTATTAGCGAGCGCGGATTATAGACATTGGTGAATACCATGCTTGGGCCGCAAAACACGCCGTCTTCGAGTGTCACGTTGTCGTACACAGATACATTATTTTGAATTTTACAAAAATCACCAATTAAAACTTTATTACCCACAAATACGTTTTGGCCCAGCGAAACACCTTTGCCAATCCGTGCGCCGCTACATACGTGAACAAAATGCCAGACACGAGAGCCTTCACCGATGACCGCTCCATCATCGATTATCGCGCTGCTATGAGCCGAGTAATTCACGTCACACCCCTGTATCTGCCATTATAAATATTCATTTTTGACCAGGGCCCATCGATAAGATGGGCCAGCTTCGCTTTAGACGCTTAGCAAAAACGGGTGACCTTCCCCGGCAGCGGACGCTACGACCTTGCTCGAGCGGATGGTATTCACGGTTTCAACGCAATGGCGTGCATCTTCAATACCATATCCGCGACCATTCAATATTTCCTGATAACTAACGGTGTGCAAATCGGTGAAACCTTCCGAAAATTCAATTTCCTCACCGTTAACGGTGATGGAACGGTAGGTGGGTTTTTTTCCTTTTACAGACTCTGGCAAATCGTTCGCATCGATTGAAAGAAACCAACGCACTCGCGCTTTTTCATACTCAAGGTAACCAGCGGCGTGGTGCTCGGAAGTAAAGTGAACGACGTTACGCTGCAACTTTCCGAATATGAAATGCAGCATATCGTAAAAATGCACACCGATATTTGTTGCAAGTCCAAATGACTTACGCGGATCGCCCTTCCAACTTTCCATGTACCAATTACCCCGCGAGGTAATATAGGTGAGTTCAACATCGTACTTTTCGGCCGCACTTTCATTTGCGACCTTGGCTTTAAGATCCAGAATCGCCTTATGGTGCCGCAACTGCAAAATATTGTAGACGCGCTTTCCGGTTTCCTTTTCGACTAACGCAAGTTCGTCGAGGATCGCAGGTGTAGGAACAAGCGGTTTTTCACAAATGACATCGCAACCCAGTCGCAATCCGGCAGCAATATGCGAATGATGAAGATAGTTAGGTGAGCAGACCGCTACGTAGTCAAGCGCGGTGGCTGGATCTCGTTTTAACTGATGGGCATGTTCAAGAAAACGCTCGAACTGGGTGAAAAATTCACTTTGCGGAGAAATGCTATCTATGATACCGACGGAATCATTTATATCGTAGGCGGAAACTAAAACATTACCGGTATCTTTAATTGCACGCATGTGCCGGGGAGCAATGTAGCCAGCAGCACCGATCAGAGCAAAATTCTTCATTTGACCTCTTGTATGGCCTAAGCCATTTATTCGATTAAATGCTAATCTATAGTATTCAAGCTTTAATAATATGTTTCGCCGAAACTCTGTATTTACCACGACTATCAATGATCAACTTAGAGTTTTGCTTAATGAGCTCATAATCAAATTTGTCGTGATCAGTTGCCAACACGACAGCATCAAATGCCGCCAGTGTTTCCGCCGTCAGTGGTTCACTGTTCAAATCAAAATGATGTTCACGCATTTTTGGGAACACCAGAACATGAGGATCGCTATAGGCCACTACGCCGCCTTTACCTTCGATCAACTCCATGATTTCTACTGAAGGCGATTCACGCATATCGTCGACGTTTTTCTTGTACGCGATGCCAAGGACGAGCACTTTACTGCCCTTTAACGCTTTACCGGCATCATTCAATCCATCCATTAACTTGTTCAAGACATACTCAGGCATGGCTTGGTTAACTTCACCTGATAGTTCGATGAACCTAGTGTGAAGCCCATACTCTCGTGCTTTCCAAGTAAGATAGAACGGATCAATTGGAATGCAGTGCCCGCCTAACCCCGGTCCTGGGTAGTAAGCGGTGAAGCCGAATGGTTTAGTCGCCGCGGCGTCAACCACTTCAAAAATATCAATGCCCATGCGATCCGCAACGATTTTCATTTCATTGACCAAGCCAATATTCACAGCACGGTGGATATTTTCCAGCAGCTTGGTCATTTCAGCGGCCTTCGTCGAACTCACTGTCACCACTTGATCAATAGCTTGCTCATAAAGCGCTATGCCTACCTCGAGGCAGGCGGCAGTGTCGCCACCGATGATCTTGGGAATCGTGCGGGTTTCGAAGTTCGGATTGCCCGGGTCTTCGCGTTCAGGCGAATACACCAGAAAAACATCTTCACCCACAGTCAAACCACCCTCTTGAACGCGGGGCAACAATTCTTCTTCGGTAGTGCCAGGATACGTGGTGCTTTCCAGAGAAACTATTTGACCTGCTCTCAAGTAAGGCTTCAGTCCATCCGTGGTATTTATCACGAAGCTCATATCGGGTTCACGATACTTATTCAGCGGTGTCGGTACGCACAAGATAAGTGCATCACATTCGGCTGCGCGACTGAAATCGGTTGTTGCTTCGAAGCCTGTGGTTCGAGCCTGCTGAATTTTTGATTCTGGAATGTGCTCAATGTAACTCTCACCCGCATTCAGCCTGGCGACTTTTTGCTCATCGATATCAATCCCTAGTACCCGAAAACCGATAGCGTTGTAACGCAGCATCAACGGCAACCCGACGTAACCCAGGCCGACGATACCGATCAAGGCTTCCTTGCTCTTAAACTTGGAGATACTGCTTTTCATTTGCTGGGACATCAATCTTGCTCCGGCTCAGGCTGATGAGCGATAAAAGGTTGATGTTTCTAATGGCCTCACCTTCAAGCCAAGCGAAACACCGGTATTAAAGACACGCTACCGCCCCAGGATTTTCCGTCAAGTTCCTAAAAACGAGGGCTCAGCAATGTCTACAGCGCCTCCAATCTAAAAAGAGTTGTCAGAGCGCTGAAATTTTTGCCAACGGCAGGCACACCTGCTGTTGACGGTTCAAAAAATTAATCAACAGGATGGCGCGTTCGTCGCCGTCCATCGTCAGGAAAACGGCGTCCAGTTCGGCGAATCCATCATCGAGAAGTTTTACCCTGTCGCCACTGCTGAAGGAAACACATAGGGATGGGTTGACTCGCTCCTGCAATTGCGCGACTAGATCCGGGCATACAGATAGTGGCGTGCCTCCAAAACTTACAAGACGAACAACGCCACGGGTAGAGCGAACAGATGACCAACTTCCACTGGCAGGGAGATTGATGAATAGATATCCAGGGAATAGCGACTCCTGGACAAATTCGCGGCGACCTCGCACCACACGATCACGCTGACAAACGGGACGGACGCAGACAAACCCTTGTCGAATGAGATTTTCCTCGGCGCGATAATCCTGCCTGGATTTGCACTGCACCAGATACCACTCCCCTTGCGGAGGCGATTCGACGTGGCTGGTTGCACTGCGAATATTCATATCCATATTCCATCTTTAATGCTTACCCAACAGCCCGACCGTCATCACACGGCAGTATGAAGAATGTACTACGGCTTAGTCGCTTGAGCTGATGACCCGCTGATTGAAGCTTCGCCCCCAAACGAGAGTGGGAGGTGAAGCCCACGATAGGCGCAGCCGTATTATGCCTGCTGCCTTGCAGTCTGGGCGCTCAAACTGTGGATTATACGACCACTGGAGCGAAATCGGTTAGTGCAGATGCTGCTTCGGAATAGCAATTTGATAGCAAGGCCCACGCAATCTCGTACTCCGTACTAACGTGCCAAGAAGATCGACCAAGGTCCGCTTCCGATCTTGGGCCGTCACCTTCAAGAAAGGCGTCGCTCTAGCTCATGCGAGATTGCAATAACCAATTTATTTTCGAGCGTGAAAAGTACTTCCAGAAAATTTTCGAATGCCTGACAAGAGTGAAAGCGGCCCGGAAAAATTTTTCAAACTGCAGAAACGGACAATTGCCCTCTATGCTTCTAAGGAGCAACGCACACATATTATGCATGCAATTCACCTATAGCCGCCGTAGGCAGAAAATCAGGCACGTCGCGCCGCGTTTCGCACCCAAAATTGACGAATCAGCCCCGCAATCACACCCAAGCTCAACCCTAAAACCAACCCTAAAACAAGGATCAATGCCTTTCTCGGCTTAACTGGAGAATCAGGAGGTTGAATCGCCCCATCAAGTTGATAAACGGCTATATCTTCAGCTTTCACCTTTAAGCTTTTAAAAAAATTGTACTCGCCTTGAAACTTTCGTAAATCAGCAATATAAGCGTCATCTGAATCCCTAGCTTCGAGAACTTTTGCCTCTGCAGCTAACGCTTTTGTACCCCGCAGATAAATCAATCTAGGATCATCTTCGCCTGCCATTTCTCTGGGGGCGCTACCCAAAACTGTCAGTTGCTTTTCGAGACCAATGGCATCGGCAATTTGCTCAGCTTCACGCAGCTGCAGAAGGGTATCTTTACGCTTGCTCGCCGCATTTTCTCGTACAGTCTGTATTTGCGCACCAACGCTCCGAGCGCGCATTTCGACTTCTTTATTAAAATTCCTGATGAGCTGTTTTTTTGTTTTATCGCTAGCGCTATCTATGTATTGACGCAACCAATCTGCCGAGTCAGCAGCACTATAGTTTAACGCCACGATCGAAAAGCGATTTGGGAATTCTTTGACAGGCTGAATGATCCTAATGTCTTTCAAAAACTGGCGGTATAAGGAATCTTGAGATTTTGCCCGATCAGACTCATCCAAAGAAGGCAAATAAACGGTGTTGAAGAATTCGCGATTTAAGGATTCGGATTGCAAATTACTAATAAACGTATCGTAAACATCTTTAATAGAGTAAGGCTTTAAATCTGAATTTTTTGTTCGCCCTAAGTTTAGGTTTTCAATATCACTTTGACTGGGAGGAGATACATACGCTCGCGCCTCATAGACGGGCGAACTCAAAAAGGCGTATAGACTTGCCACAAATAAAACCAAACCAGCAACGATAGAAATTAACCAGCGCTGCTCCCAAATCCCTTTGATGAAATCAAATAAATCCATTTCATTCAAGTCTTGGTTATTAGAGCTAATATCTTGCATATACTTAATATAATCCGCTTTTAAAAGGCTAATACACCGTCGTTAACTATACAATCCGTTTGTTTCGTAAAACACGTCGCGACTTCAGCATGAAAGCCAAGACCGGCCCTATCACCATACCAACCAATAGCGCTATGACTAAACAGCTGGAGATGGAGACCTCCCCAGTAGACCAACCGAAGAAGTTGATTATGACAGATTGCCGATTCTCAAGCATAAAAACGATTAGCGTTAAGCCAACCAGCAGCAAAATGATTAGTAGCACCCAGCGCAACGGCTTACTCACTGGCATTTTCCTTCAAAAGAATCAGATGGCACTCTCTTCTTCCTCATTCACCCGATCCCGCAACTCTTTCCCCGGCTTGAAATGCGGAACAAACTTCCCATCAAGGCTCACAGACTGCCCCGTTTTAGGATTACGCCCAACCCGCGGCGCACGATAGTGTAATGAAAAACTACCAAACCCTCGAATCTCAATCCGATCACCGGTAGCCAGGCACTGGGACATTTGCTCAAGCATGGTCTTGATGGCCAACTCCACATCCTTTGATGAGAGCAGCCCTTGATGGGTGACAATTCGTTCGATCAACTCCGACTTCGTCATATTTTTCCCTTCTTTTTCAAGCAGCTAGGAAAATCGCTCCAAAGGTTTTAGCACGCCCGGAAGAATTTGAACAGCCCGAGTTTTACTCCCCTCACCTCACATGCTCACCTGCAGATAACCAGCATCGTGCGTGTTAGAAACCCAGCCGGGTTGAAGCCAAAGGGAAACTCATCCTCTTCCTTGGCGTCGTCAGATCTTGCCACTACTTTATAACCTGCCGCTTTGCATTCCTTAGCGGCTCGTTTGCGACACTTCTCCCATCCGGACCCCAGCCCCGAACAATCGATCTCAATGCCGCTGACACCGCGCACCGCGTGGGTCTTGGCATTAGTGGTACAGCCCGCCAGTGTCAGAATTACTATTGCGACAATGAGTCTGTTCATTCACTTCCTTATGCCGGGCACTCCGCCCGAGCCTCGTGCGCTTAAGGCTAAGACTAGTCGCAATTAAGCGATTGATCCTATTAAAGAAAGAGACATCCTTTAACGACGGTTTGTTTCATACGAGAACGGAACCCAGTCTTACGATCCCGACCACGATCAAATTCCAGGCACAAAAAAGGGCGACCGAAGTCGCCCTTTTTTTACAGAAAGTCAGAACTTAGTTCTGTTTTTCCGCTTGTGCAGCACGCAGCAGGTCACCCAGAGTGGTGGCTACTGGAGCGTCACCAGCTACTGGCTTGTCGCGCAGGCTCTGGATAGCTTCTTTCTCGTCTTCAACGTCTTTCGACTTGATCGAGAGCTGGATTACGCGGCTCTTACGATCAACGCTGATGATCTTGGCTTCTACTTCTTCGCCTTCTTTCAGAACGTTACGAGCGTCTTCAACGCGGTCACGGCTGATTTCGGAGGCTTTCAGAGTCGCTTCGATATCGTCGGCCAGAGTGATGATGGCGCCTTTAGCGTCAACTTCTTTCACGATGCCCTTAACGATTGCGCCTTTGTCGTTCTCTTGAACGTACTCGGAGAACGGATCGCTTTCCAGTTGCTTGATACCCAGGGAGATGCGCTCGCGCTCTGGGTCAACCGACAGGATAACGGTGTCCAGCTCGTCGCCCTTCTTGAAACGGCGTACGGCTTCTTCGCCCACTTCGTTCCAGGAGATGTCGGACAGGTGAACCAGACCGTCGATGCCGCCGTCCAGACCAATGAAGATACCGAAATCGGTGATCGACTTGATGGTGCCGGAGATTTTATCGCCCTTGTTGAACTGGCCAGAGAAATCTTCCCATGGGTTAGATTTGCACTGCTTGATGCCCAGGGAGATACGACGACGCTCTTCGTCGATGTCCAGAACCATAACTTCCACTTCGTCGCCGACTTGTACGACTTTCGAAGGGTGGATGTTCTTGTTGGTCCAGTCCATTTCGGAAACGTGTACCAGACCTTCAACGCCTTCTTCCAGCTCAGCGAAGCAGCCGTAGTCGGTCAGGTTGGTTACACGAGCGGTAACGCGAGTGCTTTCTGGGTAACGGGCTTTGATAGCAACCCATGGATCTTCGCCCAGTTGCTTCAGGCCCAGGGAAACACGATTGCGCTCGCGATCGTACTTCAGAACCTTGACATCGATCTCGTCGCCAACGTTGACGATTTCGGAAGGATGCTTGATACGCTTCCAAGCCATGTCGGTAATGTGCAGCAGGCCATCGACGCCACCCAGATCGACGAATGCGCCGTAATCGGTGAGGTTCTTGACGATACCTTTGACTTGTTGGCCTTCCTGCAGGGATTCCAGCAGAGCTTCACGCTCGGCGGAGTTCTCGGCTTCCAGGACGCTGCGACGGGAAACGACAACGTTGTTGCGCTTCTGGTCCAGCTTGATGACCTTGAATTCCAGCTCTTTGCCTTCCAGGTGCGTGGTGTCGCGCACTG
>JBOGOW010000002.1:0-26154 GCA_050748285.1 Pyrinomonadaceae bacterium | reverse complement strand
ATCCCGGATTACGCGGGTAGAAAACATTATGGCGTCAGTCTATCAAATCTTTAGTTAAAATAGAGTTTAGAGCTGCCAGCTTAGAGCTTTCAGCCGGTTTTCGGTCGAAAAGCCACGGGTTCCAGGGTTTACCCGCTAGACGGTCTGCGGAGCCGGCACCACATCTTTGGGACACCTCCTAAAAGGGGCGAATGCGAACGCTTTCGCCGTCTCGTTCCGGCAGATTTAATTATGCTTTCGCCAGCGATGAAAAATGCGCACGACCGCGTGTTCGTGGTCACGGCTCCGGGCTTTGATGATCGGCAGGAAAGCGCCCGACTTGCATTGGGTCCCGACAATTTTGAATTCGTTTTCGGCGTCAACAAATCCTCGACCACTATCGAAGAGTTGGCCGCCAACGGACATTATGATGAGGCTCGTGCTATCGCGCTCGACCGCAACGATGAGCCAATGTCGCTCGGCCATATTTGCTGTTCGCTGGGACATCAAAATGCTTACCGGAAGATAGTAGAATATCGAATCGCACGTGCGCTTATTTTCGAGGACGACATTGTCGTTAATGTCTCGGACGACGAAAAAATAAACGCCGCCGCTGCCGCAATCCCGGAAGATGCCGACTTGATCTATTGGAGCTGGCAGGGCGGCGAAAATGTTACGCGATTTGCCGGACTGGAAAAATGGTCGTACAAAATTCTTTATCGTTTGGGTCGCCTAAAATTAACGCCGGTTATGATCGATAATCTTTACGCACGGCCCTATGATTCAAATTTCAAAGTCGCCGGAAAGCATTTTTGGACGAATGCTTATACGGTTACGCTCGCCGGTGCCGAGAGACTGCTTGATTTAAATTCGCCGGTCGTGCTGAATGCTGACAAACTGATAACCTATGCCATCCTGACGGGAGCAATTCGCGGGTATGTTTCGATCAACAAGTTTTTTGGACAGCGAAGCAGCGATCCGAATGACGAGCTTGGATCATACAGATAGCTGACTTTAGAAAATGCTTTCACCGAGCCTTAGAAACTTTTACAACCGCGTATTTGTGGTTACCGCGCAGGGCTTTGATGACCGGCAGGAAAGCGTTCGGCACGAACTAGGAGAAGGGGATTTTGAATTTGTTTTTGGCGTTAATAAAGATTCCACAAGCAAGGAAGAAATGATCGCGAACGGGGTTTACGATGAGACGCTGGCGATCAAACTCGATCGGAGAAACAAAGCGATGACGCTTGGGCATATTTGCTGTTCGCTCGGACATCGAAACGTTTATCGGCAAATCGTCGAGAACGGTATCGAACGTGCGCTGATCTTTGAAGACGACGCCGTTACGCTGCCTGTTCCAGAATCTGAGATCGAAGCATCACTCCAAAACATTCCGCGTGATGCGGAATTGATCTATTGGGGTTGGCGGGGAACAACGAAACCGCCGCCGCATTTCAAGCTGAAGAATTGGCTTTACAAACGACAGCACGACCTCGGGCTTTTGAAATATACGCATACGATGATCGATAATCTATATCCGACGGATTTCAACGATCATTTTATGAAGGCCGGCAAGACCTTTTTGACGCATTCGTATAGTGTTACGCTTTCGGCTGCCGAGAAATTGTTGAAGCTGAATACGCCGATTGTTTTGAATGCAGATAATGCGTTGATGTTCGCCGTTCTAAGCGGCGATGTTCGCGCCTATATTTCGAAGCAGCAATTTTTTGGTCAGCGCAGTCTTGAAAGCGATGATCCGATTTCCTCGTTGACGCAAAGCTAAATTCCGAACTTGATCAAAATGCTCTCGCCAAGCCTGAAATCATTTCACGACCGCATTTTTGTACTTACGATTCCCGATGAACTCGAACGGCAAGCGAGCATAAAGCGGCAGTTGGGCGCGGAAAATTTCGAATTCGAATTCGGTCTTGATGGGCGCGCAGTTTCAAAAGATTCTTTCATCAACGATGGCATATACGACGAAGCAAAGGCGCAGCTGACCGACCGGCATCATCGAAAATTAACTCTCGGCAATATCTGCTGCTCGCTCGGCCACCGCCAGATCTACGAAAAAATTCTCGATTCAAATTGTAAGAACGCACTTATTTTTGAGGACGATGCGTATGCACTTCCCGCTTCTGAAGAAGAAATATCTACGGCGTTAGCAAACATTCCATACGATGCCGATCTTGTGTATTGGGGCTGGAACGGCGGGAGATTTCGACCGAGATTCGGTCAGATGCAGCAGATCATTTATCATCTGCGTTACTGGCTTGGAGCGGATAATTTCAATCACACAATGATAAGAAATCTGTATATGCGTCGGTGCAATGAATATTTCGACAAAGCTGCGGTGAATTTTCTTTCGCATGCATACACAGTTACTCGGCGTGCTGCCGAAGCGCTGCTGAAATGGCACACGCCTGTGATTCTTTCGGCCGATATCGCGATGATCCATGCAAATTTGAGCGGTGATATTCGGTCATACGTCGCCCGTAAACAGCTTTTCGGCCAACGCAGCATCGATGCGAGCGACGAAATAGAATCGCTTACGCAGGAATGAAAAGATCGTATGCTTCCTTTCCCGCCTATATTATTGAAATCGAAATTTTGGGAAACACGATGATTTTATTGTCAAAGATCACTCGCATTTGATAAATTTCATATTCGTTTTTGCGACACGTAATAAGTTATAATCGGGTTATGGACACGACTGTTGCATATCGTTACATCGAATCAAAACCTGGGGTAGTAGGGGGAGAACCGGTGATCAAAGGGACGCGGGTATCCGTTCGCACAATCGTGCTGGCTTGGCGTCGCGGCATACTGCCGGAAGAAATGCCGCTACATTATCCTACTGTCACAGTCGCGGAAGTTTTTGAGGCTCTTAGCTATTACAGTGATAATCAGGCGGAGATAAACGGCTATATCGAACGCAATCATATTCCAAAAGAGTTAATCCATCCGCTGGTTCGCGACATGTGAGCAAACTTTATATTGAACTTTACCTCGACGAGAACATGTCGGTTCTCATAGCAAAGATTTGCGCGCCCGGGGCTTGACGGTTGTGACCACGGATGACGTTGGGAGGAAGAGCTCGGGCGATGCCGACCAACTACGATATGCCATCGAAAATGGGCTTGCCATAGTTTCAATGGACCGTGTTGATTTTGAGGTTTTGGCCAAAGAATATTTTGAGGCCAAACGCACACATTGCGGCATCTTTTTGGTTGGTGACAATTCGCCGCAAGTCATCGCCCAGAAACTAAATGACTTCCTGGATTTCAACACTGCGGACGAGATGATGAACCAGGTTGTCTATATCTGAAAATGGAACTCACTCTCGACAAATTCAAAGAGGAATGCGGCATCTTCGGCATTTTTGGCCATGCGGAGGCATCGACGCTGACGCAGCTTGGGCTGTTCGCCTTGCAGCACCGCGGGCAGGAAGCGTGCGGAATTGTTTCGAGCGACGACGGCGAGCTGCTTCAATTTCGTTCGATCGGTTTGGTTGCAGACGTTTTGAATGAAGAAGTTTTAACGAAACTTAAGGGCGCGAGCGCAATCGGACACACGCGGTATTCGACGACCGGGCGAAATACGATAAAAGAAGTGCAGCCGTTTTCAGTAACCTGTCAGCACGGCGATATCGCTGTTTGTCATAACGGAAACCTGCCGTTTGCCGAAGCGCGGCGGCGCGAATTGGAACGCGATGGGGCGATATTTTCATCGACATCGGATACCGAAACCTTGCTTCACGGCATTGCCCGAACACCGGCGAAAACGGCGGTCGAAGCCATTGAAAAAGTGCTCCGCGAAACTGAAGGCGCGTTTTCACTGCTGTTTCTCACGCCAAAAGCATTGATCGCCGTCCGCGACCCGCGCGGGTTTAGGCCGATGGTTCTCGGTAAATTGGAGGATGCGTGGTGCGTGGCTTCCGAGACCTGCGCTTTCGACCTGATCGACGCCGAATATATCCGAGAGATCGAACCGGGCGAAATGCTTGTCATCGACGCATCCGGCATTCAATCCTCAAAACCGTTTGCCGAAAAACCACATTCGGTCTGCACGTTTGAGCACGTCTATTTTTCGCGGCCCGATTCGATAATTTACGGCCGTTCGGTCAATCAATCTCGCCATAAAATGGGTCGAACGCTGGCTGCCGAGCAGCCGGTTGAGGCTGACGTGGTTGTGCCGGTGCCGGATTCGGGCGTCGCGGCGGCAATCGGATTTGCGAGCCGTTCCGAACTGCCATTTCGCCAGGCGATCATCCGCAATCATTATGTCGGTCGCACGTTCATCGAGCCGTCGCAGTCGATCCGCTCGTTCGGCGTGCGGCTGAAACTTAACCCGATCAAAGACCTTATTAACGGTCGTCGCATTGTTTTGGTTGACGATTCGATAGTTCGAGGAACAACATCCAAAAAAATCGTCGAGATGGTCCGCGAAGCCGGTGCGACCGAGGTGCATATGCGCATCTCATGCCCGCCGACCACGCATTCGTGCTACTACGGCGTCGATACCCCGCACCGCCAGGACCTGATCGCCGCGAATATGACCCAGGATCAAGTAAAAGAACATATAGGGGCCGACTCGCTCGGCTACCTCTCCCTTGAAGGCATGCTCGAAGCCATCGGCATCGCCGCCACATCGTCCTGCAACGCCTGCTGGACCGGCAAATACCCAACCCTCATCGCCAACGGCAAGGCAGCATGAATTGCTCGCGACAACGCGAATCTTTTAATTCTCATCTAAATATCGTAAACTAGCATTCCTCGCTAGAGGACGGTTGGGCGGCTTCGGGCAATTAGAGCCGGATGAGTTCGCCTGACAACATTGCGGACAGAATTTCCGCGTTCCTTATTTTGGGGGCGACAGGCTTCGACAGGGGCTTGTATAGATCTTTGAATGCACGTCGGGCTTTCTACAGGTGAGCTCGTTAACAAAACTTGTAGAACACAAATGCTAATCAAGAATTAGCTCTTGCTGCCTAATTAACTTTAGCTACAGCAATGTCTGCGGGGAAGTCCGTCTGATGCGACTCCGTTAGGCATAACTCAGTTCAGGCTCGGGCGCGTCCACCACCTGCGGACGCGGTTTAAAGTTAGTCAGGTTAGCTTGTGGCGAGGTCTTGTCGATTCATCTGCTTGCCGCGAGCGAAACTTAAGTGAATCGACTAAACGTGTAGATTTCACTGGTCGCAACCTTTGGATGCGGGTTCAATTCCCGCCGCCTCCACCACTCTCGATTTTGGATCGAAGGAAAGAAGAAAGCCCATGCTTCGTGCGGGCTGCTGACGCGGATTTTGGATTGAAGAAAAGTGCCCCGGTCGCTGTTGCTCTCGGTGCTGACATGGCCGCGGGCTGCGTCCCGCTTTGCACAATCCCGCACGAAGTAAGGGCGGAACGACTGGAACGCAGGCATCCCTGCCTGCTTCGAGTGCGGAACGCGGAGTGCGGACAGGAATGTCCGCGTTCCATTGCATAAGCCCGCACGTGAGTAAGGGCGATACGCGCATCTCCGTGCAAACGGGCGACCTGATACCGCCCTTGTTTACACGCGGGCTTCTGCAATGGCGGGCTTTTACAATAGCGGTCAACGGGACGAGCGACCGCTGTAAAAAACCCCCGAACCGCGAACTCACACGCGCATAACACAAAAAAATTCACTAACTCAAGTTACAAAGCACTAGCCCAAAGCTTTCAGATCCTCGACCGTCTTTGACGGCTCGGGCCGTTTCGTATAGTCCGGATGGACGTCCGCAGCCTTGATAATTCCGTCTTGGCCGACGACGTAACGGGCCGGCATCGGCAGTGTCCATGAATCGTCGCCGTTAAAGCGTTCAAGATCGGCGCCAAAGCCTTTGTAAATCTCGATCAGATAATCGGGAAAGGCGAATTTCAGACCGAATTCATCGGCGACCTTGTTGCCTTCGTCGCTTAAGATATCGAATTCGATATTGTGCTTCTCCTTCATCTGCCGCGAATATTTTTCAAGCTGCGGTGATATTGCCACTAATTCAGCGCCTTGCTTTTTGATTTCGTTGTAGCTTTCGTGCAGAGCTTCCAGCTCCGCGTTGCAAAACGGTCACCAAACTCCGCGATAAACACTGACAACAAGATTTCCTTTTTTGAGCAGATCGTCGGAATTTATCATCTCGCCATTTGTATTCGGCAGGCTGAACGAAGGCATCTTATCGCCCACGCCCAGCGCCTTTTCGGCCTGACCGGAATCGATCAATTCCTGCGTCGCCCGCGACATTTTTTCTCTTGTTTCCGGCGGTATCTTTCCACCGCTTTCCTGTTTCATTTTGTCTAGTTTTTCATTTAATGACATAATTTTTTCCTTTGTAATGCCGTCATCCTGGCGGCTGTATCGGTGGCATCCTGCCGCCGTTCATTTTCAAATCTTTGGCTCAACGTGGAATTCGTGGCGGCTGGAAGCCGACACGACCGCCGCCAGGATGGCGGCGCTACCTTAAGCCGTTGCTTTCGCTTCCTCCAAAGTCGGGTAATCCGTGTAACCTTTTTCACCCGGCGAATAAAAGGTCGATGCGTCCCATTCATTTAGCTCTGCATCAAGTTTGAACCGTTTTGGCAGATCGGGGTTGGCTAAAAACATCTTGCCGTAAACGATCGCGTCTGCGAATCCCGCATCGATCAATTTTTCACCTGATTCTTTTGTAAAACCGCCATTTGCAAAATAGACGCCTTTGAAAAGCGGTCGCAAAACGCGATGCCAATTTAATTCCTTAGCCGGATCTTCTTCAAAACCGATATGCAGATATGCAAGCTTTCTCTCGTTCAGCTTGTCAATAATATACGGATAAAATTCCTGTGCATTTTCATCCTTCATATCATTGAACGGAACCGTCGGCGAAAGTTTTACACCGAGCCTTCCGACGCCGATTTCGCCTGAGATCGCGTCCACGACCTCAAGCAAAAAACGCGCCCTATTTTCATCCGAACCGCCGTATTCGTCCGTTCTCAGGTTAGTATTTGTGCCAAGAAATTGATGCACAAGATAGCCGTTTGCACTGTGCAGTTCAACGCCGTCAAAGCCCGCGTCAATAGCATTTTTCGCCGCTGTCCTAAATTGCTGAACGATTTCCTTTACCTCATCCGTCGTCAATTCACGTGGCTCGACAAACGGCTTCATGCCGTCGTCGGTATAATTTTGCCCGTCGGCTTTCACTGCGCTTGGTGCAACCGGTTTATCAACGCCGTCCGGCAAAAAGTCCGGCAAAGCAATTCTGCCCGTATGAAAGATCTGCATAAAGATTCGCCCGCCTTTTGCATGAACCGCCGTCGTAACATTTCGCCATGCCTCGATCTGCGCGTCCGTATAAATCCCCGACGTGCGGACATAGCCTTTTGCCATCGGCGAAATATTCGTTGCCTCAGTAATAAGCAAACCCGCCGTCACACGCTGCGAATAATACTCAGCCGCATAATCCGGCTGAACGCCTTCGTCATCCGCCCGACTCCGCGTCATTGGCGAATAAATAATCCGATTGTCCAAAGTTAGATTGCCGATTTTTAATTCATCAAATAATGTCATATTTTTCCATTCCCTTTTTTCATTGTAGTTTTTCACATCTATCATCAACCGGTTATTTTTTGCCCGTTCCGGTAAAGGCTGTTGTCAACCCAAGCCCGAGATAAACACTACCGGCAAAATAACGCTGTGTACGCAGAAATTTTAGATTGTCGCGTAAGAGATTTCCGAGGCTGCCTGCGAGCAGCGAATAAAACGAGCCGCTCGTAAATCCAATGACAACAACGATCAAACCAAAAAATAAAACCTGAGTTGCCACCGCGCCGCGTTGCGGGTCGATAAACTGCGGCAGAAAAGCGAGAAAGAACATCGCGGTTTTCGGATTCAACACATTTACCACAACCGCCTGTAAAAATGTTCGTCTCAGAGTCTTTTTTTCGACCGGATCCTCTGTTTCAATCTTTTCCCGAGTCAGCAAAGTCTTGATTCCGAGATAAATCAGGTAAGCTGCTCCGGCATATTTCACAATGTTGAATGCGGTCGCCGACGCCAGCATTAACGCGGAGATGCCCAACGCTGCCGCCGCCACGTGAAAAAGCGTCCCGACCTCGACCCCCAAGCTCGAAACAATTCCCGCCCTTCTGCCCTGATTTACGCTGCGGGCGATAATGTACAGCGTATTCGGCCCAGGCGTGTAAACAAGAACGACAACCGCCGCCGCATATAAAATGATTGTTGACCAATCAGGCATATTTTCTCCTCTTCGTATTAATCTTGCTGCGGCAATAGAACCTCACGCATGACAGCGCCAAAATCCCGCAGAATATTTGTGCCATTGCCCGCAAAAGACGAGCCGTGCATGACGGCAAAGGTTTTCGGTTCGAGCGCCTCAAGCTTTTGTAGATTTGCCTCGGTCTGCTGTGTGTATGGCGTTGCGTCGGCAAAGGGGCTTTGCTGACCCGCGATCATGCTGTCGCGGACCGCATCCATCACGTTTTCGTCGGTAAATGCTTTTACGTCGCCGTTTTGTAAAAACAGATCGGAGCAAAAAAGCGTCTTCCCCGTTTCTTCGAACAACAATCCGGCTTCCCAGCAATGCGGAAGATGCGGCGTTTGAACGAAACGAAAGTGATGCTTGCCGGTCGAAAACGTCTCGCCGTCAGCAAGTCCGCGAGCCGGGCGAACGGCAAAATCGTTGACGCTGACAAGCGCGCCGACCTGACTGCAAAGTCCCTGTGCATTCGGCGCGATTTCAAGCCATTCGTTGAGCGCTCCGCACTCGTCGGCTTCGAAATGGCTGAATCCAACCCATCGCAAATCAGCCGGATCGATAACTTTGGCGACCATTTCACGCACAGCCGGAAACATAGATTTCATCCCCGTATGAAAAAGCAATGGCTCATCGTCCGCGACAAGAAATTGGTTAAACTGCAAATCGATCTGCGGCACAAAAATCGAAAGCCGATAAACGTCTGCCGCTATCTCCTTAATACTCATACATATTCCTTGTATATTTTCTCATTACGTCGTATTCATCAGTAGTTGACTTTTCCGTCTAAATTGAAATGAAAAAGATTGCCGTCCGCGTCCTTGTAATTGTCGCGATAGGCGTGAAAGCCGGCGTTCTTGAGCTTTTCATCAAGCAGCTTTGCGGTTTCGGCGGAGACGCCGAATTCGAAATGCGAAATTCCTTTTGATGCGCCTTCGAGACTTGCATCGCCTTCCTTGTGATGTCCCTTTGCAAAAAGGCTCAATTTCCTGTCACCGATCTTAAAAAATATTGCATCCGAATACTCCGATTCCACCGGCAGCCCAAGCACATCTCTGTAAAACTTCTTCTGCGCCTCGTAGTCTTTTACGATTATCGTCACGCCGTCGAAACTGTTTATCTTCATCGTCTGTTGCTCCTTAACCTGCGAAGCCGACTTTTCGCCGCAAGCATATAAAATAAAGGCGCCAAAAATAACAGCCTGCACGATAAACAGATACTTCCACAGACTAAATTTCCCGGCCTCTTTACGCAATTCTCCATTCATTTTCTTGCCTCCCGTTCAATTAAAATCCACCATCGTCAGCCGAAGGCCCATAAATCGACGGCACGGGAATTTCGTTTAACCGCATATAAACGGTCAATTGGCCGCGATGGTGAACGAGATGATTGATGGACGAGCCGATGTTTTCCTTTTTGGGCGAACTGAAAACAATCTGTCCCTGATTTTTTAGATAAAATGTCTCGGCAAGCACTTCATCCGACAAATTTTGCATGGCGTTTCTGGCGGCTTGCAGATTTTCGTCAAAATGTTTGACTAATTCAGCAGTGTTTTTTGGCTGAAAATGTTCAAACGTTGCAAAATCAATTTCGGATTTTTCGATCATGCATTGAATCCATTTCGGAATCTCCGCGACAAGCAGAGCAAGATAGCCGAGAGGCATAGATTTTTCGTGCGGCTTCCAGTCGAATAAGGTTACCGGAATTTTTTCCAGACATTTGCGGGTGGCGGGCGCTTCCGTTTCTAATTCTTTCAAAAACTCCGTGCCAATTATCGATCTGCTCATAAAATTCTCCGGTATTTAATATTTTTTAATGTCCAATTGCTAAACAAGCGTTGCGCCTTTTGCCAATCCGGGTTTTGCAATATCGTCGATGCGCTTTAGCATGTCAGGCGTCAGGCTAATGTCCGCCGCTTTTGCGTTCTCGGCTATTCGCTCGGCGCGGCGGGTTCCGGGAATCGGGAAGATGTCTTCGCCCTGATGAAGGAGCCACGCCAAAGCCAGTTGTGCTGGTGTTACGCTAAGCTCCTGAGCAACGTCCATAAAAGGCGCGAAGCGATCTCGGTTTGCCGCCAGATTGTCGCCGGCATATCGCGGTTTTCCATAAACTTCGCCCGACAGCCGTATTGTTTAGTTCGCCGTCTGAGCGGAGCTTTTCTGTAATGCTTCGCGTGCGTAATCGTCGATCGTCACATTTACTTCAATTCGGTCTTCCGTTTCGAATGGAAGATCTCCATTATTGATACCATGAAAAAGTTCGGCCATCAGTTCGGCATTTCGCGGTGTGCAGAAGTTTCCAAGAATGCCCAGCCATTGATCTTCGGGAACTGGAACGGCAGTGATTTGTTTTCCAAGCACTTTCGAAAAAGCCTCGGCGACGTCGTTTGGCGAATACTCGAAACCGGCAAGTTCCTTCACTTGCAGGCCTTCGGAAGTTTCGAGCATCGTTTCCGCCGCGATGCGTCCGATGTCTTCAGTAGCGATCTGCGGATATTTCTTATCGAGCGGCTGTTGAAAGCTAGGTAAAACGCCATCGGTTTTTACCGTTTCAAGAACCGAATTCCAATTCTCCAGAAAACTTGGCGGACGGATAAATGTCACCGGAATATCCGATTTGCCAAACGCTTCTTCAAGCAAATGCAGGCTGTAAACGACACCCGTCCCGCTTGAAAGATGCCCGCCAACCGAAGAAAGCACGACCAGCTTTTCAAGCGAAGAATTTTTGATTGCCGTCTGAAATGCTTTGATAACTTTTTCGGTTTCGTCAATCATATTTTCCGATTGCTCATTCGGCGGATTCATCAGATACAAAACCTTTCCGCCGTCGAGTGCGTTTGTCAAAGCATCAGCGTCATTCACATCGGCAATTGCCACTTCCGCGCCGCGCTCTTTCCAAGCCTTTCCCTTTTCCTCGCTCCGAACGATCACCCGAACGGGCAAACCTTTTTCCAACAATGTTTTAGCTACGACCGAACCGGTGTTTCCGGTTGCTCCTGTTACGATATACATAAATTTCTCCTTGTTCATCGGATGCTTTGACCGGGCGGATTACTTTATCGGAGCATCCCATTTAAACCGATAAACCGCCGTAGTTATTTTCGTTTCCAATCCATTCAGTAAGTGCTCCGTTTGCCTTCGCCCTGTGTCGTCGGCGAGTCAATGAATCCGGTCGCCACCGTTTGCAGTTCTGACGACGCAGGCAGGGATGCCTGCGTACCAGTCTAAAACCCGGTCGCTACCGCTCGCGGTTCTGACTAAATACCAATCTGTCCAAGCTCCATTCGCCGCCGCCGGCAAACCAGAGATAAAGGAATACAAAGCAATAGACCACCGCCGGTTCACCGCCGTTTTGCAGCGGCAAAAATCCGCCGGATGCGTGTCCCATGAAGTACGCGGCCGCCATCAAGCCCGACAGCAAAAACGCAACGGGTCTTGTAAACAATCCGACCAAAATAAGCAGCCCGCCAAAAAATTCCATCACGCCCGCGACAACTATAATCATCGGCAGCGGATCGGGCATCATGCCTTCGGGTGCCGGCGGATACCCGAATAATTTCTGGCCACCGTGCCAAATAAAGAGAAAGCCTACGACAGCGCGCAGAATGCTCAAAACCCGCGGCGTCCAGTTTGAATAAAATGAAGTTGTGTCCACCATAATTTATCTCCCAGGATTTCTCTCAAAACCTTTCAAAACTTTTTCAAGCAGCACAGTAAGTTCTTCAAGCTCGGCTTTGTTGAGCCCGTCAAATGACCGATTTTTTTTGTCAATCGGCTCGTCAAGAAGATCGAGCAAATCCAAGCCTTTTTTTGTGATTCGGCAAAAAATTCTGCGGCGGTCTTTTGGACAATCCTCACGAAATACCAAATCTTTTGCTTCCATGCGGTCGATCATCCGCGTAATGCCGGGCGCCCTTTCAATCATTCGCTCTGCTATGGTCAAAGTCGGCAAACCGTTCGGCCCGGCACCGCGCAAAATACGGAGCACGTTATACTGCTGCGCGGTGATATCAAACGGAGCCATAATGGCTTCAAAAGACGCTTTCAACCGGTCAGCCGTTCGGAGCAAGGCAACATAAGCGATTCCGCCCTTTGTCGGCTGAAACTTTTTCGGTTTAATATTCGACTCTACTTTCGTCATTCGAAAGATAGCTTACATATAAATAGTTGATTAGTCAAGTAAAATTATGTTAACAAGAATTTTTGTAGTGGACTAATCGCGCGGTGTGTTGGAGTTTCAGTGATCTTTCTCCGTGAACTCTGTGGGTTTCGCTTTGTGGCCTCCGTGTTTAAAGACATTTTTAACACAGAGTACACGGAGAAAATCCACAGAGCACGCTGAATTAAGCCGAGATGAGAAATGGCTCCTAAACACCACAGGTTTAGCCTAATACTGGAATTTTGGCTCTGTTGGGGACTGAAAGAAAATATTACACAGACGGAATTAATCTAAAATGCACATCAAGTCGGGCTAAATGACATTGAAGGTAGTTCATTCGATGTCTGAAAAACGAGGATTTTTCCGCACCCTGTTATTCTTTTTTTTAGACTGCCGATGTACAATTGCAAAACTCGGTAACTATTCAGGACAGACGTAATAAAGAAAATTACTTGAGAAGAAAAGGCCTCGCAGAAGACACGATATTTGCCGGCGGAAAAGGATTTTCGCTTGATGGGGAGATTTTGCCCGGTGATCTTCTGAGAGCCGAAAATACTCTTGCGCAGCTATCGGGTGTATTCTTTCGGGGCGATACGGTTCGCGAGAATGGCGATATTCATTCTGATGCAGCAGCGCCTGGACTTACGGATGTTTACCGAATTCTGGTAGAGCAGATTCCGGCGATCGTATTCATCGCGTTTTTCGATAAAAGTTTCGGCGAGGCGTATGTCAGCCCGCAGATCGAGCAGACGCTTGGTTTTACGCAGGAAGAATGGCTGAACGATCCGATACGCTGGTATCAACATATTCACCCGGACGACAAGGATCGCTGGAGCAGCGAGGTTGCTCAGATGCTGCTGACAGGCGAGCCTTTGCAATCGGTTTATCGAATATTGTCCCGCGATGGGCGAACCATCAGGTTTAATTGCGAGGTCAAGATCGTTCGACACGCGGATGGGCATCCGTGGTTTCTTCACGGCACGGCTTTCGATGTTACGCGGCGTGAGCACGATGCAGAGGCACTGCGTGAGTATGCCGACCGGATGAAGGTGCTTTCGCAAAGCCTTTTAGACATACAGGAATCGGAACGCCGACGGATCGCGCTTGAGCTGCACGATCAGATCGGGCAGATCTTGACAGGGCTGAAATTGAAACTGGAAATGATCGCCCGCGCACCCGAAACCATTGACGGATTTGACGAGGCGCAGGAACTGGTAAATGAACTGATCCACCGAACACGCGAACTCTCGCTCGATCTTCGTCCTGCCACGCTCGATCATTTGGGTTTGCTCGCGGCACTTCGGAGACATCTGCGGCATTACCGTTCTCAGACCAATATTACGGTTGACTTCAAGCATGAGGGTCTCGACGGACGGCGGTTCAGCCCTGAAATCGAGACCGCTGCGTTTCGAATTGTTCAGGAAGCGTTGACCAACGTCGCCCGTCATTCCGGCTCGGGGAATGCCGCCGTGAGGATCGTCGCGGATCCAAAGAGATTGACGATAGAGATCGAGGATAACGGGATCGGATTCGAGCCGGAAAAAGCGCTTGCAGCCGGACAGTCGAACGGGCTGACAGGCATGCGCGAACGGGCGACACTGCTCGGCGGCACGTTCAAAGTCGAATCGAATTCGCGTCGAACGCGGTTGACAGCGGAGTGGCGTCTGCCTACGCTTGAGGACTAGATCAGCAAACTTGTTATGCGGGATGCGAAGGCAATCACGATAGTTTTGGCCGACGACCACCAGATCGTTCGTCAGGGCCTGCGTGCGTTATTGGAAGCTGAAACCGACTTTCAGGTCATCGGTGAAACGGGAGACGGGCTGAATGCCGTCGATCTTATAAAAAAGACAAATCCCGACGTCGCCGTTCTCGACCTGATGATGCCCGGCCTGAACGGGATCGAAGTCGCCCGCCAGCTTTCAAAGCAAGTTCCGCAAACTAAAATAATCATTTTATCGATGTACGACGACGAAGGCTTCGTTCTCGAGGCGCTTTCGAACGGCGTTTCGGCTTATGTTTTGAAAGATACGGGTTCGGGCGATTTGATCCACGCGGTTCGCGAGGTATATAACGGACACCGTTATCTAAGCCCTTCGCTTTCCGATCGCGCGATCGAAATATATGAGCAGATGAACCGCGTCGGAACAAACGATAAATACGAAACGCTCACGTCGCGAGAACGCGAGGTTTTGCATTTGACTGCCGAAGGGCTAACCAATAACCGCATCGCCATTCGGCTTGGCATAAGCGTCCGCACCGCCGAAACTCATCGCTCGAACGTGATGCACAAGCTCGGCGTTCACACGCAGGCCGACCTGACAAAATACGCAATTCGCCGCGGCGTTATATCGATGGAATGATCTTTCAGATCGACGTTTTTTCTACGTTATCGCACCAAAACTGAGTTCATTTCAACCTTAAATGCTCTAAATGTCGAAAAATACGTAGGATTTCCGCAAAAATTACGTAGATTTGCGAATAGACGCGAATTGCCGATTCGATCAATAATCCATCGTATAGAAGTGTATCAATTTTCACAGCTTTAAAATTAAAGAGGAGGTTTAATATGCCATTAGATGTTCCGTACGGCCGAAAAACGCAAAAAGCGCCGGCGATCAGCGACATTCATATTGTCTGGATCACTGCCGGGTTGGGTTGCGACGGCGACTCAGTTTCGATAACGGCCGCAACTCAGCCGAGTCTTGAAGATGTTGTTTTGGGCGCCATTCCCGGGCTGCCAAAAGTTCATCTGCACAATCCGGTGCTCGCCTACGAGGTCGGCGACGACTTTATGAAATTTCTCTATCAGGCCGAGCAGGGTTTGATAGACCCGTTCGTGCTCGTGATCGAAGGATCGATCCCGAACGAGAAGATCAATGGCGACGGCTATTGGGCCGCCTTCGGCACGGACGCAATGACCGGTCAACCGATAACTACCAACGAATGGATCGACCGGCTTGCGCCAAAATCTGCGGCTACAATCGCTATCGGAACCTGCGCGACTTACGGCGGCATTCACGCAATGGAAGGAAATCCGACCGGCGCGATGGGCTTGGCCGATTACCTCGGCTGGGATTTCAAATCTGCTCTTGGCCTGCCGATCATCAATGTGCCGGGTTGTCCGGTGCAGCCGGATAATTTTATGGAAACGGTGCTTTACCTGCTTTATCAGGTTGCGGGTTTGGCTCCGGTAATTCCGCTTGACGACCAACTGCGGCCTTTGTGGCTATTCGGCAAAACCGTTCACGATGGCTGCGACCGCGCGGGCTATTACGAACAAGGCGATTTCGCGACCGAATACGGCTCGCCGAAATGCATCGTAAAGCTCGGATGTTGGGGGCCGGTCGTAAACTGCAATGTGCCGAAACGCGGCTGGATGATGGGAATCGGCGGCTGTCCGAACGTCGGCGGCATCTGCATCGGCTGTACGATGCCCGGTTTCCCGGACAAGTTTATGCCGTTTATGGATGAACCGCCGGGAGCAACCCTTTCTTCCGGTGTTATCGGAATTTACGGAAGCGTTGTTCGAAAACTGCGAAGCATTACAAATGCGACCGTCAACAAAGAACCGAAATGGCGGCATCCGGGCAGCAAGCTGACCACCGGATATCAACCAAAGAATTATTAGCTCGGATTAAGGAGAAACAGATCATGAACCCATCAGTTACCACACAGGCTCCAGCCAAGCCGCGAACCCTGGTCGATATGAACTGGGACCCGATCACTCGGATCGTCGGCAGTCTTGGCATTTACACGAAGATAGATTTCGACAATCGCGAGGTTGCGGAATGTTGGAGCACGTCTTCTATTTTTCGCGGATACTCGATCTTTATGAAAGGAAAAGATCCGCGCGATGCTCATTTTATCACCAGCCGCATATGCGGCATCTGCGGCGATAATCACGCTACCTGCGCATGCTATGCGCAAAATATGGCCTTCGGCATAAGGCCGCCCGCAATAGCCGAATGGATCGTCAATCTTGGCGAGGCCGCGGAATATATGTTCGACCACAACATCTTTCAGGATAATCTGGTCGGCGTCGATTTCTGTGAACAGATGGTCAAGGAAACAAATCCGAGCGTGTGGGAAAAAGCGAAGAATACTGACTGCCCGCATTTTGAAGACCACGGCTATCGCAAGATTTCCGACATAATGACGGCTCTTAATCCATTCACCGGCGAATTTTATCGCGAGACGCTGCACGTCAGCCGCTATACGCGAGAGATGTTCTGTCTGATGGAAGGCCGACATGTTCACCCGTCAACGTTGTATCCCGGCGGCGTCGGAACCGTCCCGACCGTTCAGCTATTTACCGATTACATGGTTCGCCTGATGAAGTACTGCGAATTTATGAAGAAGGTAGTGCCGCTTCATGACGATCTATTCGATTTCTTTTACGAGGCATTGCCCGGTTACGAGAAGGTCGGCCAGCGGCGCATTTTGCTTGGCTGCTGGGGCTCGTTCAATGACCCCGATCATTGCGACTATACCTACAAGAATATGAACAAATGGGGTAACGAAATGTTCGTTACGCCCGGCATCGTGGTTGACGGCAAACTGGTTACCACCGATCTTGTCGATATAAATCTCAATATTCGTATCCTGCTCGGCAGTTCCTATTACGACAGTTGGGAAAATTCCGAAATGTTTGTCAAGACCGATCCGCTAGGCAATCCGGTCGATAGGAACCATCCTTGGAACCAAACCACAATTCCGAAACCTCAAAAACGTAACTTCGACGATAAATATACGTGGGTGATGTCGCCGCGTTGGTATCACGAAGGCGAACAGGGCGGCGGTTCAAAGTATCTCGCGCTCGATACGGGCGGCGGCGCATTTGCAAGATTGTTTGCAACGGCACTTGCCGGCAAAGTCGATATCGGTTATGTAAAAGCGACCGGCGAAAGCGTCAAGATCTATCTGCCGAAAACGGCTATGAAGCCCGAAGCGGAATTCGAATGGAAAGTGCCTAAATGGTCAAACGCCATCGAACGCGACCGTGCGAGAACTTATTTTCAGGCTTATGCCGCTGCATGCGCTCTGCACTTCGCCGAGAAAGCGATGGCCGAGCTTCACGCCGGAAACACGAAAACTCACACCGAGTTCAAGGTGCCCGACGAAGCCATCGGCTGCGGTTTCCACGAAGCGGTTCGCGGTGTTTTGTCTCATCACGTCGTCATTCGCGACGGCAAGATCGCCAATTATCACCCGTATCCGCCGACGCCGTGGAATGCAAATCCGCGTGATATTTACGGCACGCCAGGTCCTTATGAAGATGCGGTTCAGAATACGCCGATCTTCGAAGAAAACGGCCCGGACAACTTTAAGGGCATAGACATAATGCGGGCCGTTCGCAGCTTCGACCCGTGTCTGCCATGCGGCGTGCATATGTTCGTCGGTGACGGTAAGGTCGTCGAGCAGCATCATTCGCCGATGTTTGGCGTTCAGCACGGCTAATGGCCGGTAGAATACGGGCAGAAACGCGACTGTTAAGGAGCGTGCCTCTTTTTCGGAAACGACTTGGGCACGCTCGTTTACACTCGCGTTTTTGTCCGATCTCGATCCAGAAGCCCGCGTGTTAGCAAGGGCGATACTTGAATGTCCTATTCGCGTAGAGGAGCGACCGTCGGACACGCACCCGTTTCGCTCGCTCGCTTACACTCGCGTTTCTGCCCTAGAGGAGCTTGAATTTTATTAAATGAACGGAACCAAAGAATTTCAGGATCGGATGAATCGCGTCGAAGAGCTGATAGCCACGGTCGAGGTTTGGCCCGACACTACGGCGCGCGAGACGGCTCTTGAACTCGTCCAAACCCTGATGGATTTTCACGGAGCGGGAATCGAACGGATGATGGACATCACGGCTGATGCCGGTGCGACTGGTTTTGCGATCTTTGACAAACTCGCGGCTGATGACCTCGTCGCGAATATGCTGATGCTCTACGGCCTTCATCCTTTGGAAATCGGCGAACGAGTTTTGAAAGCGATCGAGAAAGTGCGGCCCTCGCTCAGCCTGCACGAAGGCGATGTCGAATTGCTTGGCATAGAAAATGGCGTTGTGAGTTTGCGTCTAAAAGGAAGCTGCGACGGCTGCCCTTCGTCGGCATTGACGCTAAAGCACACGATCGAAGAAGCGATTTACGAGGCGGCGCCGGATGTAAAGGCGATCGAGGTTGAAGGCGTTGCTGAAGCACCCGAATCAAACGGATTCGTTCAAATACAAAGCACAAGCCGTTATACCGAATGTGAATTTGTAACTGCTTGATTCGTTTCTTTTTATTGACCGATTTCGGCAATAACTAAGAGAGCTTTGAAAAACCGTTTGTTTGGCTCCAACATTGACAAGGGTTTAGTTCTTATTAGTGCATTCGTGGCTATTTTTTTGCCACGAATGCACGAATAAAGACATTAATTTAGTCTTTATGATGCAATTTCCATAGTTTTTCAAAGATCCTTAAGATATGGATACGGCCCAGCAAAAAAACCAGGATGATCCATTTAACGTACTAAAACGTTTCGTGCGTTCGCGTTCGGCAGCCGTCGAGCGATGCGACCTGTGCGCGAAAGATATTTGGCCGGAACACCCGCATCTGCTCGAACCCGCAAACCGGCAGATACATTGCTCGTGCGACGAATGCGCGATCCTTTTCAGCAATCAAGGTGATTTTCGATACAAACGCATTCCGCGCGACGTCCGGCATCTCTCCGATTTCCGCATGACCGATCTTCAATGGGAGAGCTTGATGCTCCCGATCCAGCTTGCATTCTTTTTTCACAGCACGCCCGACGAACGCCTGATCGCTCTTTATCCCAGCCCTGCCGGAGCGATGGAATCCACGCTTTCGCTTGAATCATGGGATGACATCGTTGCTGAAAATCCGTTGCTCGGCGATCTTGAAGCGGACGTTGAGGCGCTGCTTGTAAACCGCGTCGGTCAAAAGCGCGAGTATTTTATCGCGCCGATCGACAAATGTTATGAGCTCGTCGGTTTGATCCGCTCGAAATGGCACGGGCTTTCCGGCGGCACCGAAACCTGGTCTGCGATAGACGGATTTTTTGGAGAATTGAAGGGCCGTTCGCAAACGGTACGGGAGGCCGCAAATGCCTGATCTCGATTTCAAAGTTGAATCCGTTGAATTGCTTTCATATGCGGTTTCGCCGCATCTTGCGTTTAAAATTTCGGTTTCCAATTCCGACACTGAGGAACGAATTGAAAACGTAATGCTTCGCTGCCAGATCCAGATCGAGACCGTGCGGCGGCAATACAACGACAGTGAAAAGGAAAAACTGTTCGAGCTTTACGGCGAGCCCGCACGTTGGGGGCAAACGTTGAAGACTTTGCTTTGGACGCATGCGAATGTCGCTGTGCCACCATTCACCGACACCACATCGATCGACTTGCCAGTGCCGTGCACCTTCGATTTTAACGTGGCGACGACTAAGTTTTTTGACGGTCTGGATGAAGGCGAAATACCACTATGCTTTCTATTCAGCGGCACTGTTTTCTATCGAGATGAGGAAAACGCATTGCAGGTCGCGCAGATCTCTTGGGAAAAAGAGTCGAATTTTCGGCTGCCGGTTTCCGTCTGGAAAACGATGATGGATCATTATTATCCGAACAGCGCCTGGCTCAACATCCGCAAGGACGTTTTCGAACAGTTGCAGGAATACCGTGTTCGCCAGGGACTTACGAATTGGGAAACGGTGTTCGAAAAACTTTTGCCGGACGAGAGTGAAAAACGCAGCAAGGCAATTTCAGTTTAGCTATGGACACATCGCTTGTAGAAAAAATCGCCGACGCCGTCCTTTACGAGGGCTATATGCTCTATCCGTATCGCGCGTCATCGGTGAAAAATCGGCAGCGTTTCAATTGGGGTGCACTCGCGCCGAAAGCATATAGCGACGCTCAAAAGGGCACCGAGGCGTGGGAGATGAAAACCGAATGCCTCATTTCCGGTGATCGCAATACCGAACTGCGTGTAAAGGTGCGTTTTTTGCAGTTGACGAACCGCGAGATCGGCAAGGTTACTGAAGCGCACGAGTTTGAAATGGTGCAGTCACTCGATATCGACGGCAAACTCTATCAGGCATGGCAGGAAGCGGTCGAACGCGACGTCGTATTGCCGATACTGAATCCGGGCAAACCGAACATCGAATTTCCTTTTTCTTTTCCTGAAAGCAGCGAAACCGAAGATATTTTTAATGCTGCCGGTGACCATGTTGGAGCTATCATCCGAAATCAGCGTGAGATAACTGGCGAGGTAAATGTAAAGATCGATACGAACGCCGGAAACGGGCTTTCGAAAATTACGGTTTTGATCCGAAATACCACACCGTTTGCCGATGCGGAATTATCAGATCGCGAAGGCGCGCTGCTTAGTTCGATAGTTTCAACGCACACGATCTTGGGTGTCGAAGGGGGCGAATTCGTTTCACTGATCGACCCGTCGGAACAATATTCTGAGGCCGCAGCAGCGTGTGAGAACAAAGGGACGTATCCGGTTTTAGCCGGCCCCGAAGGACAGCGAGGCTTTATGCTTTCATCGCCGATCATCCTTTATGATTATCCCGAAATTGCGGACGAGAGCGCGGGCGAATTATTTGACGGCACCGAGATCGATGAAATTCTGACGCTGAGAATAATGACGCTGACCGACGAAGAAAAACGCGAGATGCGTTTCGTTGACGACCGCGCGCGGAAAATATTGGAGCGTACCGAGGCAATGCCCGAGGAACAATTATTGAAAATGCACGGTGCTGTTCGCGGGCTAAATAAAAGCAAAAAGGCGAGTTATGGATGAACTGCAATGGCAATTGCTTGAGGAAAAAAGCGAGTTAGCGGCAATAACCGTCGATGGCGTCGAGGTTAGAACCGGCGACCGTGTTCGGCTAAATCCACATGCCGGCGGCGACATTTTCGATCTGGCTTTGGCGGGCAAGGTGGCGGTCATCGAATCGATCGAGCAGGATTATGAGAACAACGTTCATCTAGCCGTCGTGCTTGATGACGATCCGGGCCGGGATATGGGAATGCTCCGACAGCCCGGCCACCGTTTCTTTTTTACAGCCGCCGAAGTCGAACCGCTGCTTCCCGGCGAATTCGAAGAAATGGCAGACTCAACAGCCGGCGCAATTTAGAAAAGAGATAGATGCGAGACGTAATAAACACAAATTTCGGCGCAGCGGAAATAAATCCGCAATCGATTCTTATCGCCTGCATCGGCAATATTTTTCTTGGCGACGACGCTTTCGGATGCGAGGTTGCAAAACTTTTGGCTGAGCGGAAATTGCCCGATGAAGTTAAACTTGTCGATTTTGGGATACGCAGTTTCGACCTGGCATACGCATTGATGGAGGGCTACGAGACCACAATTTTTGTTGACGCCGCACCGCGCGGCGGCGAGCCGGGAACGGTTTACGTGATCGAACCGGACGAAGCTCAAATTGACGCTATAGAAACCGAATCGACAATGTTTGAGCCGCACGGAATGAATCCGATGAAGGTTTTGAGCATGGTCAAATCACTCGGCGGCGATTTTAAAAAGATCGTCGTCGTTGGCTGCGAGCCGCAGTTTACCGGCGAAGATGGTGACGGGTATATGGGTCTAAGCCAACCGGTCGAGGCGTCGCTTGGAAAAGCGGTCGAAGTTATCGAATCGCTCGTCGAAAAATTTCTGACCGAATTGCCAAAAGAAGTTCCGGCATCGGCGGGAATGTAAAAGGGGGTTAAATATGAAGCAGTATGAATCGTTAGAACGAAAACAACATGGCATCGAGAAACGAAGGAGCAAAAACAACTTCGGTCGGGGAATTTTGGGCATCGTTGGCGGAATAGCACTTGTGGGCATCGCCGCTCTTGTCGTCGTGGCGCTTCCCGATATCAAACGGTATATCAAGATCAGCTCGATGTAAGTATTAAAGGAGAACTGTTAATGAAATTAGAACAAACAGCAGAAGTCAATATGTGGCGCAATGCCGGACAAAAAGGCTTTAGCCTTCTAGTGGCACTGGTCGTGGTTCTGTTTTTCGCATTTATCGCGGCAGTTGCGATGAACCTGATGCGGGTCAGATGGGCGATACTTGGATTTGTCGTGGCGGTGATTTTAGCGACAGTGATCGCGACATTGCCCGACCTTATGCGATATATGCGGATCAGCAGTATGTAATGCCGCAATGCATGAACTTTCGATAGCAATGAGCATCGTCGAAGGCGCGAGCGAGGAGGCCGAGCGGCATTCGGGTGGCAAAGTATCTGTCGTTCATTTGTTGCTTGGGCGCCTCTCGGGCGTCGTGAAAGAGGCGTTGCTTTTTTCGTATGATATCGCAACTGAAGGCACTGATCTAGAGGGTTCGGTGCTTGAGATCGAAGACATTGATGCCGCTATATTTTGCCGGCAGTGCGATGCCGAGCGGACACTCGATTCGATCCAGAATTTCGCATGTCCGGTTTGTGGTACGCCGACTTCAGAGGTCGTGCGCGGGCGCGAATTGCTAATAAAGAGTTTGGAATTAACGGATGAATATGCAGCCGCGACTGGTTGAAGTAAGACGAAATGTTTTGAAGCAAAACGACGTGCTCGCGGCGGAGCTTCGCCGAAGGTTCGCGGATGCCGGCGTGTTTGTTACAAGCCTCGTCTCGAGCCCGGGAACCGGAAAGACCGAGTTTTTGGAAAAAACTCTATCGATATTAAAAGCTGATTTTCGCGTCGCCGCTCTCGTTGGCGATCTTGCAACTGCGAACGACGCGGCGCGGTTGGAACGCTCGGGCGCTCCTGTGAAGCAGATAACAACCGGCACGATATGCCATCTTGAGGCGCAAATGGTCGGCGATGCGCTCGATGATTGGAACCTTAGCGATCTCGATCATTTATTTATCGAGAACGTCGGTAATCTGGTCTGCCCGTCGAGCTACGATCTCGGCGAGGCACTGCGTGTCGTGCTGATGTCCGTGACCGAGGGCGAGGATAAGCCTCTGAAATATCCGACGATTTTTAACACTGCCGACGTTGCGGTTATTACGAAAATGGATCTTTCGGTCGCGTGCGAATTTGATTCCGCCGTCGCGCACGCAAGCATTCAAGCGGTGCGGCCGGGCATCGAAATTCTCGAGGTTTCGGCGAAGACCGGCGAGGGCATGGACGAATGGATCGGGTATCTAAGATCGAACGTGGAACGGCGCGCAGTTGCCGCCGCGTGAATGTTTTTTGAATTTATGGGAACGCGAACGCAAATTTTGGTGCGCGGAATAGTTCAAGGCGTCGGATTTCGACCTTTTGTCTATTCCCTTGCAAAAACGCGCGGATTACGCGGCAGCGTTCTAAATAATGAATCCGGAGTTCTGATCGATATCGAGGGCAGCGATGCCAACATCGATTACTTTATCGAAGACCTCAAACGAAATCCCCCGCCGCTTGCATCGATCGAATCGGTTACGCGAAATAATGGCGTTCGCGCGGAATCATTTCAGGACTTTCAGATCCTTCCAAGCGAATCCAACGGCCAAAAATTTCAACCTATCTCGGCCGACATCTCAACCTGCGACGATTGCGTCGCGGAAATGTTCGATCCGAATAACCGCCGCTATCGCTACCCGTTTATCAATTGCACAAACTGCGGGCCGCGATTCACTATTATCGAAGACGTTCCATACGACCGCGCTTCGACGACGATGCGCGAATTCGAAATGTGTGCGGCATGTCGTGCGGAATACGAAGACCCGCTGGATCGCCGCTTTCATGCCGAACCAACCGCATGTGCTGACTGCGGCCCGCAAATTTATCTGGGTTCCCCAACGGGCAGAGACGCCAATGCCAATGATCATGCCTCTTTGCAGAAGCCCGCACGAAATAAGGGCGAAACAATCGACTCAAGCAGAAACGAGTTAATCGAAGCATCAGTACAGTATTTGCGCGACGGCAAGATCGTAGCGGTCAAAGGCATCGGCGGCTACCATCTTGTCTGCGATGCACTGAACCCGGACACCGTGAAGCGTTTGCGCCAAAGAAAATATCGCGAAGACAAGCCGTTTGCGTTGATGGCGGCGTCGGTCGAAGTCGTCGAGCAATTTTGCGAGGTGTCGGATGCCGAAAAAGAATTGCTTAATTCACGTGAGCGTCCGATTGTGCTGGTAGCAAAAAAAAGCAATGCAGATATTCCGGAAGCGGTGGCACCGGGCGTTTCGACGCTCGGATTTATGCTGCCCTATACGCCGCTCCATTATTTATTATTTGAGAATTTGGACGCGCCGCTTGTGATGACAAGCGGAAATATTTCGGATGAACCCATTTGCTATCGAGACGAAGAAGCGGATGTTCGACTGAACGACATTGCCGATCATTTTCTGACAAACAACCGCCGGATTCATATAAGAACAGATGATTCGATCGTCCGCGCCATGACTGTGCCTAAAGTGGACGACAAAAAGCGTTTTCGCCCTGTCGGTCTCATGGCGAACGGGACGTTCGCCGCTCCAGTCGCCATGCTTCGGCGTTCGCGCGGATTTGCGCCGGCACCAATCAAGACATCGTTCAAATTCGAAACGCAAATTCTCGCATGCGGCTCAGAATTGAAGAACACATTTTGTCTGACGAAAGATAAATACGCTTTCCTGAGCCATCACATCGGCGATCTCGAAAATCTGGAAACACTGCGTTCGTTTACAGACGGCATCGAACATTTCAAACGACTATTCGATCTTGAGCCGGAGGTTATCGCTTACGATCTGCATCCCGAATACCTTTCGACAAAATATGCGCATAAATGCGAAAGTGTTGAAACAAAAATAGGTGTGCAGCATCATCACGCTCATATTGCGAGCTGTTTGGCGGACAACGGAGCGACGGGCGAAGTTATCGGGGTCGCGTTGGACGGGCTAGGTTTTGGGACCGACCAAAAAATGTGGGGCGGCGAGTTTTTTGTCGCTGATTTTGCTAATGCCGAACGCGTTGCGCATCTCGATTACGTTCCGATGCCCGGCGGTGCAAAAGCGATTGGCGAACCGTGGCGCATGGCCGCAGTTTATTTGCAACTAGCATTTGGTGAGGAGTTTTTGAATCTCGATATTCCATTCATAGATAGCCTCGATCCTGAAAAATGGCGAACACTTGATTCGATGATCGCCAAGAATACGAATTGCCCGGAAACCTCGAGCATGGGACGGCTTTTCGACGCGATATCTGCAATGCTTTGTCTGCGAAACACCGTCAATTACGAAGGCCAGGCCGCAATAGCTCTCGAAGCTGCAGCGGATGAAAGTTCATCAGAAACTTACGAATTTACGCTTGCCGAAGGTGGTATAATAAAAACTGAAGGACTAATTGAACAGGCTGTTGCCGACATCCTTGACGGTGTTTCCGCCGGTAAAGTTTCGGCGAAATTTCACTTTGCCGTGGCGAAACTTATCGCGGATGTTGCTACGAATTTACGCGACCAGCGGAATCTGAATCGTGTCGCTTTATCGGGCGGTGTCTTTCAGAATATATTTTTGCTGCAAGCCGCGAGCGTGTTGCTTGCGGAACGTGGATTTGAAGTGTTGACGCATAGCCGCGTGCCGACGAATGACGGCGGAATTTCTTTGGGGCAGGCGGCGATAGCAAACGCAATATTGAAAAAAGGGAGCTACTAATTTATGTGTCTGGCAATTCCTGGTAAGGTCGTGGAGATCGTCGATGTCGAAAACCACATTGCAAAGGTCGAGATCGGCGGCGTGCGGCGAGCTGTGAATATCGGCATGCTGGACAACATTGTCC
>JBOGOW010000001.1:0-29219 GCA_050748285.1 Pyrinomonadaceae bacterium | reverse complement strand
CTGCCAAACTCTTGAACAATGCGAAAATTAAACTTTTTAACAACATCTATGAACACAAATTCAACCTGCCCAGCAACTCCATCCCCTGATCCTCCTTTCAGTATCATTTCTGGATTGGAATATACTTAGCGGTTTACGCATGTAAAACGGCAGGAGTTTCAACCTCAAATATTCCCACCCTAAAACCTTTTGTGCCGGCGAATTTTTACGGTGTCAAGCCTTGTGTTCGCAATGGTTAGGCCATCGGCATTTGCAGTCGGAACATTGTGCGAAAACAAGCATCGCGTGCGGCATCCGATCAGCGAACAACAAATTGCAGCGGCGGTGAAACTGCCTGGGCCTCGGGGTTGTAGTAATCGTAAACGACCGATGCTGGAGTTTGGGCATTTATGCCGTAGCGCGGTCGGAATTTGAAGTTGAGTTTTGTTCCGCCGGCTTTCGACCACATGTATAGGCGGATGCGGTCGGGGAGTACCTCGTATTTCGAAATGCTCCAGTCGTTTTCCAATGCAGCTTCAAGCGATTCGCGGCTAACGTCGGCGCCCGGCGGCGTCCCGATCTCCGCCAAAAGCATTCCGTAACCGCGAAAGCCGATACGTTCGGCAGAAACCGAGCAACTTACGTCCTGCAAAATATTTGCTTCCGTGCGGTCGCATTTGTATTCGAACTGCAAGGCCCGCGATTGATTTACAGCTCGCCCTGCCGAATCGGCGTCTTGCCAGCCGATGTAGTGATTCGATACCACTTGCGCCATCAGCGGTGCTTTATTCGAAGAGCGAAGCTCGATATTGTTCTGCGTCGAAGCGAGTTTGCCGTTTAGATCGACGACTATCTGGTCGAGTTTGTCAGAGCCGATCTCGACGGTTTTGATAGGCGCTCCGTTGAGAAAAATCTCGACGCTCTGCGAATAAGTGCTGCTGTCGGCGGCGAGCGATGCGACGAATGTGTCCAGAACATTGATGGTCGTCTGCGTCGAATACCATACACCGTAACGGTCTTTGTTCTTGAGCAAAAACATCATCGCTTTTCCTATAATCGGCTTATTGCGTTCTTCATTCAACTTCATCAAAAGCTGCGTTACGAGCGCGGTGGTTTCGATGCGGCCGGTAAAACCCCAGCCGTTAAATGCAGTGTTCGATTCGAGATTCCAATAAACCCCGCCGGATTCGTCTTTACCCATTGCCACTAAACTTTGCCCGATGTGCTCGGCAAGCTCGCGGTCGCCGGCGTCGAAAGCCGCAAGGCCGAAAAGCGCCAGCGAATACGGATCGTCTATCTCGGCGTTGCGGAATTTGAGATATTTGAGGGCTTTTTCTAAGGTCGCGCCTGAAATCGCCCTTGCTGAAGCGCGGGCTTCTGCATTTTGCGATCTCAGCATCGCCAGCGTTCGGGCGATGTAGGTTGTTGTCCGTTTTGCTCGCGTGTCGTCTTCTTTTTGTTCCCAGCGGTATTTTTTGTTCCAGCTTCCGTCGGTACGCTGTTGTTTTACCAGCCAATCTTCGGCCTTATTTACCGCATCTTGATCGACCGCGATGAATGCCGATGCATCGGCGAGGAATCTTAGCGCATACGCCGTTACAGCAAGATCGGATTCGTCTTTTGCTCCCCAATAGGAAAACCCGCCGTCCGAAACCTGATAACCGAGCAAGCGTTCATAACCGCTTTGCAGATTCTTTCGCGCCTGCTGCTCGATTTTCTCGGCGATTCGGCGACGGTCGCCTGAACCCGTAAATTTTAGGATCATCAGATTTGGATATGTCGATGAGATCGTCTGTTCGCCACAGCCGTATGGCCGCTGCAATAAACCTTCGACCGATTCGGCCACATGAGCCATCAGGTTTGGATAGATTTTCAACTCAGCCGTCTGTGTTTTTGAAAGAGCGTTCGCGGGGAAATTTACATCTATTCGGTCGCTGCCGGTAAAGTACCGCGATTCGGTCGCGACGATCTCGCGGCCATCGGGCCTAACGGTTACAGGACGTTCAATTGCATCCGAATCTGTTTCAGCAATCGCGGTAACGCGCTGTTTGCCGTCTTTGATCGGAGTAACGGCCTTAAATCCAAAGACGGCGTTTTGCGTATCGCCGGCGGCAACGTCGATTTTCTGTTTTTGGCTGTCAGCGTCGCAGGCGACACTTGCGGACAAGAGTGTCCGCGCTCCGGCTCGCGCTCCATCGCAGCCGAGGAAGCTGAACCAATCGGTCTTTGCCATCGAAACTCCCACTTTTTGCATTTTGTCAGTGTAATTTCGCACTTGCGTCGGAAGAAATATCTCGTCGCCGTTGGTTAGGAACTTCGGCGGGTCGAGATCGACAAAGAATGATTGAAACGCCGTTACTTCCTTTTCGGCAAAGCCGACCTTGCCGTTTTTGGTGGATGCGATGGTGTACATCTTCCAAGTGGTGATATTATCCGCCATTCGGAATTTCACCTCGGCGTTGCCGTTCGAATCCGTGACAACCTCCGGACGCCAAAGAAGCGTTTCGGGGAAATACTCGCGCAGACGCGGCGTGGACTTTTCCTGGTCGGTAGCCGTCGTGCAGGGCTGAAATCGTGCGAGCTTCAAGGCACTTTCGGTATTCAATGGCAATATTGCGATCTGAGAACTCGTTACAGTCGAACCAATTGTCGCGTTGGTTGTGCTGGTCGCTTCTGCGCCCGCACTAACATCGACAGTTTCGCTAACGGTTCCTGCCTCAAGAACAATATTCGCCTGAGCTGTCGCATTGGCTTTTACCGGAATACCGGTCATGACCGTGTCTTTGAACCCATTCGCAGCAACCTTGATCCTATGAGTTCCTTCGGCCAGATTTGTAATCAAGTAGCTTCCCGAATCGTTCGTACTTGTAGTTCGGCTAATCGAAGTTGCATCGTTTGTTGCCGTGACAGTCGCGCCCGCAACTATTGCACCGTTCGCATCGGTCACGACGCCTGCTATTGAACCTGTGTTTGCCGAATAATTTATCTGCTGAATCACCGGAACCGGTTTCGGGTCGTCTTTCGCCTGCTCAGAAAGCACGTGGACGACCTGCATAAACGTAACGTCGTCGTAGGTACCCGATTTTCCGTCCTTGCCCGTGCCGCGAATCGTAAATCGCATTATCTGCTGAGTTACGGGCGTTACGACCCGTTTTTCCACGCGCTTTGTCTCGCCATAAACCTGAACGGTCTCTATCGTTACCCGATCCCAATAACGCGATGTTTGCTCGGCATTTAGGTACAGAGGTCGGCCGCTGCCGTCGCGGAGCATTTCATCGTTTATGCCGGCCGCTTTTAACTGCCCTCGAAATTCGGCCTCGGTCATCGGGACATTTTTTACAGCGTTCTGCGCGTCTTTTATTTTCCTTTCGACCGGTGAAAAATAGTCCTGTCTGTTTGACCAAACCTGAAAATCATCGCCGCTCCATTCGTATTGTTCGAATTTTCTGTCTCTCCCACCACTGCGAATGCGCAATTGAAGGAACGGCCCATCGGCTTCGAAGGTGATACGATACGGTCGGCCAAATCGGTCTTTCAATTCACGAATTCCGACGGCGTCGAAAAGAGCATTTTCGTCCCAAATAAATCTGTCGGTTCGCTCGTGATAATTTTTTACAGCCGTGTCAATCGCCTTGCCCATCGGCGTGAAATACTCGAACGGCGCGGAATATGCCGTAAAATCATCGCGCGTTTCGAACTGTTTATCCGGCCCGGCGGAAATGATCGAAACAATATCCTGCGTTTTATTAATTGAGAAATTCGATTTGTACGGGACGCCCCACGGATCACGAAATTCATTAAGATTCACGGAATAAAGCGAGAGAATTTTTCGAAGGCTTTCGTCGTCGGTCGCGTGTAAATATCCGCGTTCTTTGTATGCGCTTGCAAGCGCGTTGGCCAACGGCTGAAGTTGTTTTGCTATGCCAGCGCCAAATACCGATTTTGCCTGATCGTAATAACGATCGCTGTGGAAAAGATTTGGATAGTAATAGCTGTCGTGAAGAATCACTTCCGCGACAAGCTGCATTTCGGGCGAGATCGGCTTGGAAAGGTCGAGCTCGTTCAGGTCCTTTACGTTTATCCCGCCAAAGCTGCTGCCATAGCCGAGCCAACTGCCAAGACCTTGAAACATGCCGCCGAATTCGGCATTCGTTCGCGCCCGTTCCTCGACCGCCTTGTCGATAATAACGACGCCGAGAGCGCTTTCGATCGCACCGCCGACAGCATCAAGAACGCGGTATTTTACCGTCGCTTCCTCGTTCGGCTTGTAAACTGCCTTGTCAAAACTTGCATCAACATTGATTCCCTGACGCGTCGGAAAGATAACGCCCCGGCTGGCACGGATCAATTCATCGTCATCCTCCCGATCTTCGACAAATGCGGCGATCTTGAGTTCGCCCTTAAATGCGTCGCTGTAAGGGATTTTTAGCTCGGCACCACCGTTTGCAAGTTTTAAGAAATACGAATCGATCACAGTCCAACCATTGACGACGTCAAGGTAAACCGTGCCGGATTTTACGGTCGAACGCAGTGAGACATTTATCCTCTCGCCCGGTTTGTAGATCGCTCGGTCGGTCGCAATCTGAATCACTTGCTCGTCCTCGTCGAAATTCATTGTTTCCGTTCGAGACGTTCCGCGGCGTCCTGCCTTGTCCTTCGCAACAACTACGAAATCGAGATCATCGTCGGGGTCGCCGATCTTTGGACGGGAAATAGAAAACTTCGCCGCGCCGTGAGCGTTCGTTTTGAGCCGAGCATAGGTTTTGAATTTGCCTTCATTTTCTTCGCTGGCTTTCAAATCAACTTCGCATTCGGCTGGCGTTCCGTCGGCGTAAAACGTGGAAACATAACCGATTACAGGCAGTTGCGGGTTATTGTCGTATTCGGTTCTTATGAGATAAACATGAATCGGCTCACGCGAAACGCGAATGTCAAAACGTCGCTGCTCGGTTTTGTTTGTCGTGAGATCGGTGAAATAGGCAGCGTAACGGATATCGCGATGTTTTCGCCAGTCATCTTCTTTTAGGTCTTCGTGTTTTTCCTTTAGCTCGAATCTGGCGATGAATTTACCGTCCGCATTTGTCTCGCCCTCGCGGACCTCACCTTCGTCTGTTTCGTATTTCTGTTCCTTGTAATTCCACTCGCGGCTTGTTTCTTCGACAACGCGAACACGCCCGCGCGTAACAGGTTTACCGAAAAGATAATCGCCGTGAATTTCGATCTCGGCCTCGCGGTCTTCGGGCAGATAATACGGCTTTGAAGATTTTGTATTTACAACGAAATTCGGCAGATCATAACGCGAGACTTTGACGCGATTGCCGCCGATCTGTTCGCCGTTTTCTCCGCGAACCTCGATGCGATAATCGCCGAGTTTTGCGTTTGCAGGTATCCGCCAGGCAACGGCCGCAACTCCGAATACGGACGAGAGAACCTTTTCGCGATAGAGCAACGTGTCATCTTCATCTTCGATCCTGAATTCGATCTCGGAATTGTTGAGCACAGTTTTCGATTCGCCGCCTTTGAACAAAATCCCACGAATATTCAATGTTTGTTCGGGCTGATAAATCGGCTTGTCAGTCATCATCAGAAATTGAAGATCTTGTTTCAGTGCGTTGATGTCTTCTTTTGCTTCTCGGATGATTCCGTTCTTTCGCCCAACAACTTGCACCTCGCCGTCACCGTCGAGTTTCGTTTCGGGCGGAATGCGAAAATCGACAACCGCAAAACCGTCAACATCGGTTTCACCCGAGCCGACGAAATTCAAAACTTGTTTGTCCTCGCCCTGAAGTTCGAGTTCGATAGCGGTTTCGATCTTCACATTTGCCGCAGGCTTTTCGGTAAACGGACTCAACGCTCGAACGCGGACGCGATAGGTCATGCCTGAAAGAATGTTGTCGGCAGCGATGATGCGAAGCTCGAATAGGTCGTGAAGCATCTGCGACATCGAAATGATGCCGGTCGAATCGCCAACACGGTATCGAAGCCGATACCACGCAAGATCTTCCGATATCGAATTGCCGAGCTCGGCAATCGGCAGCCTAAATTCGAGCATTTTCTTTCCATTAATTTCAAGGAGTTTGCCCGATGTGGTTCCCGCCTTTCTAACTCCATCAATATCAATGAGTTCGACCGATTGAGAAACGCGCGAAATATCGGAACCGTTTTTCACCGCAAGATTGACGACCGCATAGTTTTCGCGGATTGAAAAGGTGGATTCAGATTCGACCACAACCTGAGCCGCTGCCGAAATCGAACACACTAATACTATTACGAACAAGGGACAGAGCTTGCCGCACATCGCGATCACCTCGATATTTCGTTTGATTTTTTTAGTTTCCTCTCGGAACTTGCGCTGTGAGATGCGGGGTCGAATTGGTTTGGTTGCTTTTTGGCGGGGCTCAATTCCGAAAAAAGCGGATCGGCAAAATTAATGCCGATCCGCCTTTTTTCTCGAAACTAACAACTTAAAGATTACGCAAAATAAAATCCGTCATCATGCCGTACATGTGTCTGACCTGTGCGGGGTTTGAGACGCCGTGGCGTTGGGTTGGGTAGAGCATTAGTTCGAATTGCTTGTTGTGTTTTTGAAGCTCGTTGACAAGCTGGATGGTGTTTTGCATATGGACGTTGTTGTCCATCACACCGTGGATAAGCAGCAGCTTGCTGTCGAGATTTTTTGCGGCGCGAATTACCGACGTGCTTGCATATCCATCCCTGTTATTCTGCGGCGTCGCCATATAGCGCTCTGTGTAGATCGAATCGTAAAGTGCCCAATCGGAAACAGTGCCGCCGGCGATTCCCATTTTGAAAGTCTTGCTGTGTGTCAGCGTGTAGCTTGTCATAAATCCGCCATAGCTCCAGCCCCAGAACCCCAAGCGGTCGCTGTCAACATAGGGAAGCGTTTTCAAATAAGCGATGCCGTCTTCGATATCGCGAAGTTCGAGCGGTCCCATATTTTTGTAAACCGGCCATGTCGAAACCTCGCCCTTGCCGCTTGCGGTGCGGTTATCGCAGCTCCAAATAATGTAACCTTTTTGGGCGAGCATTTGATGCCACATATATCGGTTGCCGCCCCACGAATTTCGCACCGTCTGCGAATGCGGACCGGCGTAAGCGTACTGAAGTACCGGATATTTTTTCGTCGGATCGAAATCAGGCGGCTTGATCATCATCGCCTCCATCTCAAAACCATCGCGCGTTTTTACTTTCATAAACTCGGTCTGCCCAAGTTTGTATTCGGCCAATGCGGGAACCTTGTTCTCGCTGATCACGCGTTCGAGCGAGCCGTCGGCTTTTCGTAAAGTGGTCTTGTTCGGTTCGTTTACATTGCTGACACTATGAACAAATTGTGTGAATGTGGAATTAAATACCGCCGAATGATTGCCATCGCCTTCAGTTAGTCTCTGCGGCTCGCCGCCTTTTAGCGAAACGCGATAAACGTTGTCGGCGATCGGGCTGTCTTTCGAAGCAGAAAAATAAGCCCAGCCGCCTGCTTCATCGACGCCGTAAAAATTGCGCACTTCCCATTCACCATTCGTTAGCTGTCGTACGAGTTTCCCGTTTCCATCATAAAGATAAAGATGCTTCCAGCCGGTTTTTGCGGACTCCCAAACAAACATTCCATCGCTTTTCAAAAATGTCGGATTGCCGTAAACCTCGACCCACGCGGGTGTTGTTTCCTGAAACGCGTTCGTTATAGAACCGTCGAGGCGCGCGACATTGAGGTCGAGAAATGTCTGCTCCCGATTTAGCGCTTGAAATAAGATTGAGCTGCTATCTAACGACCATGCAACTCGCGCAATAAGAAGATCTTCGGGTTTGTGTTTTTTGAGATCGACGAATTTTACAGCATCGCCGATGCGTGCGATGCTGGCAGGAATTTTTTCGCCGACCTTTGGAATACGTGCCGGGTTTGGCAATATTGACCGTTTGTTTATATCCGCGATACCAAGCTGGACGAGCGGATTCGGATCGCCCGCCTGCGGATAACGCGTGTCTTCAACAATCTGATCGGTGGGAACATCATTCGGCAAAACGAACGGCGGCACCTTTGAATCATCGAGCCTCAGAAACGCGATGTATTTCGAATCCGGCGACCACCAATAGCCGCGATTGTTGCCGCGTCCGTAAAGTTCTTCCTCGTAAACCCAAACGAGATAGCCGTTAAAAATGCGGTCGCCGCCGTCGCGCGTCAATTGATTTTCCTTGCCGGTAGCTATATCGATAACGTAAAGATCGTTGCCGCGAACAAAGCTTATCGTCTTGCCGTCGGGACTAAAATCTTCTTCGAGCTCTTGGTCTTTGTTGTTCGTAAGCCGCTTTAGCACGCCTGAATTTATGCCGTAATGCCAAAGGTCGTTTCCGTTGTTTACGAGAATGCCGGTTTCTATCTCGTTAAAATGGACGCCAAGCGAATTTGCGATCCGGTTCGCCTCTTCCTGCGAGACGCCGGCGGTCGTTCGCAGTGCATTTGCAAATTTTTCACTGTCGTAATACGGCACCGAGTTCCCCGTGATAGGATCGACACGCAAAAGCTTTCCGCCGCGCACTTCCCGAAACGACTTGCCGTCCGCCGCCCACGATATCCTCGCCGGACTGCCGCCAAACGCGACACGTTTCGACACATCGGGGCTGAAGATCTGGTCAAGCGTGAGCAGTTTGTTTTGTGCGAAAACGAAAGCAGTGAAAGCGAAAAAGACGACGACTAAAAGGAAATGTTTTTTCATATTATTGAATCTTATTCACCTAGTGTTTTAGAGATAATAAGCGAAACTGCTTTGTTTTCGCAAAGATAAGGAACACGGATACCGCGAATCAAGCGGATTTTCGCTGATCTGATCCGTGAATAATCTATTGAATCCGTGTTCATCTGTGGCCAAATTTCTTCCTAGGCCTTAGGGTGAGCTTTTTGGTAAACGTCGATCATTTTTTTCATCGAGACCTGCGTGTATATCTGCGTAGTTGAGAGTCTTGCGTGGCCGAGGAGTTCCTGAATATCGCGGAGGTCGGCACCTTGGTCGAGAAGGTGAGTTGCGAAGGAATGACGAAGCGAGTGTGGCGAAATGTTGTGGATGTCTGCGCATTGTTTGATGTATTTATCTATCATTCGCCCGACGCTGCGGGTGCTTATCCGCGTGCCTTGGTAATTCAAAAAGGCTGCTTGGTCGTCCCTTTCGACCGGCGGGCAGTTATTCAAAAACGCCGGCCGCGTTTGGGTTAAGTAGAGCATCAGCGCTTGAAGTGCGTGTTCGTGAAACGGAACTATCCGCTGTTTTTTTCGTTTGCCGGTAACGCGGACCAACCTTTCACTAAAATCGACATCGCGCAGGTTTATCGTCACGAGCTCGCCTACGCGGATTCCTGTGGCGTAAAGAAATTCGATGATCGCGCGGTCGCGGCGGCCGAGATCGGTGTTGATGTCAGGCGTTTCGATAAACCGGACGGCGTCTTCCATCGAAAGATGATTCGGAAGTTTACGCTCGATGCGCGGCGTGGCGACGAGTTTTGCGGGGTTTGAATCGAGCTTTCCGTCGCGTATCAGAAACTGAAAAAATGTACGCAGGCTTGCAAGTTTTCGTGCGACCGAAGCCTTCTTTTTCCCAGCCGAATGCAGCGATGCCATCCATTCGCGAATCGTCAATCTATCGATCTGCTCGACCGGAAAATCCTCACGCCGCTCGATCTTCAACAAGAACGAGTGAAATTGTTCAAGATCGCTCTCGTAATTACGGATCGTATGACCGGACAGATTACGTTCGAATTTGAGGTGATCGAGGAATAGTTTGAGAGAGTTGCTGTACATCTTAGCCCGCTACCAAAACTTAAGGGTGGTCGTTAGGGTTTTCTACTGTGACCCCCTCGGCGTCGGCAGCTTTCAGAAGATCGTTATCCGCTGTTAAAAATATCAGCGAAGAAAGTCCGTTAGCTTCTCGGTTTCGTGCAACTTCGAGGCAGGCCGCCAACTGAACCGCGTCATATCCGCGAAGGCCATGCTTTTTCGCAAGTGCCATAGCACTTTTGACTACTGAATTTGTTAGGTCTGCGACAAAATACCGATTGGTGAGTTCACTTTCCAATCGCAACAACGCATTCTCATATTTCCGGGCGGCTAGACTGCCGCCGCGCGATTTTCTTGTCAATTCCGCAACGACCTCGACGCCTGTAATAACCGAGATTGCAAGAAAATTATTTGCGGAGGGTCGAATGATGCTCAGGATCCAGGATGATCCAACCTCTCTCGAGAATCGCTTCACGAGAGCGCTGCTATCGAAAAAGTATGCAGTCATCAGCGTCGTTCCCTGATGATTACCTCAGATAGCGGTTCGCCCGCGACCGTTACAGGGTCAAAATCGTCAAATTCTTCATCCGTTTCGCCCGTCGGAATACTGCTGATAACGCCTTTGGCCAACAAATATTGTGCGAATTCATCCTCGGTCATTTCGGGCCTTGCCTCGCCGTTCGTTCGCGTGGTATCGACAGTTTTCTTGATCGTCTCCCAATCAGCGGTCGGCAATTTGATGATCTCAGAAATTATTTCAGTTGGTGTCATGAATCACCTCTTGGGTACGTAATACCCTTTTCTTGTGCGGATAGTCAAGTTTTTTCGGCTTTTTATATCGATGGCGATCTCACGAAACTCGCCGCGTTTTTCGGTTTCCTCGTCGGGGTAATAACTGAGAATGTATTGCTGCGCCAGCTCGGCGGAAATTTGTGCAAAAGCGCGGTCGAGTTCGTTTTCGTCGATCGGCGAATAGACGGCGCCGCCGGTTTGCCTTGCGAGTTCCAGCATTCTGCGTTCGGCGGCGAGTTGTCGAATATTTGCATTGCCGCCGCGAATTCCAGTTCGTTTGAAATTCTCAAACTCGGTTGTTTTTACGATAAAAACCTGGCAATTTGCGGATTGAACCGCACGAATGGTTTCTTCAAGCGTTGCATCGGATTTTGTGTCGTCGCCATCCGAAACTATCACGATAACGCGACGGCCCTGCACCTCCAACAAGTAATTGGCGGCCTGTATCAGACCTTCGAGCAAAGCGGTCGCGCCTTCGGGCGGCGGGAAATATTCGATGGCGTTTGTCAGAGCAGAAACGTCGCGCGTCAGGCGCTGTTCGAGCCGCGTAATGGTCGCAACGCTGAACAAAGCGGCAAGGTCTTTGTCAGGCCGCACGACCTGTCGAAAAAATCGGACGGCCGCTTCTTTTTCAAATTCGCGTGCGACGCGGACGCTCGACGAATTATCGAATAACATCGCAAGCCTTATCGGCGATTCGCTCCGAGAAAGCTCGCTGATCTCGGCTGGTTTGCCGTCGATGCGAAGCTCAAAATCCGAAAGTTTGAGATTTGCAATTGAACGTCCGTTTGTGTCGAGAACCGAAACCGGTATCGGCACCAAAGCCGATTCGACCCTAATAACATCGTCGTCGCCGTTCTTTGCGGTCGGCAATTTGTCGTTGGTTATTACAAATATCGAAGGCTTTGGAGTCGGCGAGGGCGACTCGCCCGGTTTGACACGCCCCGACTGCGCGAAAGTATTAACCGCGAAGAACGAGAAAAACACGAAAAAAAGTAAACGCAAAATCATCCGTCGTCTGTTTGATTGCTAAACCGTCCGAAAATATGCCTAAACAAACATCAGTTTAACACTCGCAAATAACAACACCGCCGCAAGAACGCGCCGCATCGTGATCGAATCGAACTTTTTTGAGCCCAACGTAGAGCCGATCAAACCGCCAACAACAGCCGCGCCTATCCACAACCATATTTCGGCAGGAAGCCCGTCAAGCGCGCCTCTTGAGTATTGCCCAAACAAACCTGCGGCAGAATTTACCAGAATGAAAAGTACAGAAACGCCGGCCGCAACACGCGTTTCTGCCCATCGCATCAGCAGCAATATCGGCGTCAAAAAGATGCCGCCGCCGACGCCGACCAAACCGGACAAAAGACCGACTACTGCACCAATAAGGAGACATGCAGCTATCGGCGGATCGTTTACCTGGTCGTCATTTTTTAGTTTTATCGCAAGCCGCGCCGCCGCGAGCATCAGCACGACGCCAAGCACGATTTTGTAAATATCGGTCGGTAAATGAATCAAACCGCCGACGTAAGCTGAGGGAATAGACGCCGCGGCAAACGGAAGAAATATCCGCCACGAAAAGTAACCGGCGCGATAAAACTGCACTGTCCCTATCGAAGCCACAAATAAATTCAGCACCAACGCCGTCGGCCTCGTGATCTCGGGCGCAACTACAAAAAAAGCCATCACCGCCAAATACCCCGACGCCCCGCCATGCCCGACAGATGAATAAAGGATCGCGACGACGAAGATCGACGGAATAATTAAAATTTGGATGGAATCATTCAGAAAAAATTTAAGTCACTGAAACGACCAAAAACATCATGCTGGAGCTGCCGCAAATTCTTCGGCAAATCGTTCAACCAATTCTCTTTGTTCGGGAGTTTCGGGGACTCTAACACCTCTCGCGAAACCAAGTTGGCGAAAACTTTCTTTTGGTTCAATACCAAACATTGTCATCAAAACCGCTGCCAGAAAAGGAGCTCGTCCAATGCTTTGCCGACAGTGAATTCCAATATTTTGGCCTTTCAAAAGCGAAGCCTTTAATCTTTCGGTCAGTGCGCGAAACTCTTGGTTCAATTCGGGAACGCCTCTATCTTTAACCGGGAATGAAAAAAATTCGATTCCGCTTTTAGCGCAAAATTCGGCTTCAAGCTGGAGTTCAAATGCCTTAATTTCTTCGTCATCCAGCATCGAGACGATGGTATCAAGACCTGCTTCGGCCCACGCTGCGGCCTCGTCCTTGAGCCATTCGCCACCACGCGGACGAGCTACTAAGGCAATGCGACCGGGAAATTTCTCATGTGTCCAATAAACTTCGGCAATCATTCTATTCTTTCCCAAATCTCACGCGGGAGTTCATCAACATTAATATCGCGTTCGCGTAAAACTTTGATTCGATGATGTCCATCCATTATCGTTCCGTCAGATTTCACCTTCAATGCGTTCACTTTTTCCGGTTCTAAAGATTCGATCAAATCTTCAGTTGAGACTCGGCTAAAATATTCGAGTTTCAATTCGATCAAAGAGCTTCCAGTGTGCAAGAATTTTAACGGCGGCCAATTCATTTCTTCTTATTCTACTCTATCCAAACCACCCGCGAAACCTAAAGTGCGTTTGCGAAACGGACAGATTTGTTTAGCCATTCATCCCAATCTTTCAACGCTCTTTCGACCTGAACGATGTGCCGTTCGCGTTTGTTGCGGTGTTTTTTTCTTAGTTCGACGGGGAGCGGTTCGAGCAGGCCGAACGTGATATTGACCGGTTGAAAATTTTTTGTTTCGACGTTTGAGACGTAACGGCAAAGGGCCCCGATGGCCGAGGTTTGCGGTGCAGTGATTAGTGGCTGATTACGCGATACGCGAACGGCATTTATTCCGGCGAGCCAGCCGGTGGCGACGGATTCGACGTAGCCTTCGACGCCGGTGATCTGGCCGGCGAAAAATAAGTTCGGGTTTGTTCGCGTTGCGAGGGTTTCATTCAAGATCTTTGGCGAATTGATAAATGTATTGCGGTGGATTTGCCCAAATTGCAAAAATTCGGCGTTTTCCAAGCCTGGGATCAAACGCAAAACTCGCGCCTGTTCGCCGTATCGAAGATGATTCTGAAAACCAACCATTCCGTATGAGTCGGCCATCAGGTTTTCCTGTCGGAGCTGGACGCAGGCATACGGTTCCTCGCCCGTTTTCGGATGCCGCAGGCCTTTTGGCTTCATCGGGCCAAAGCGTAAAGTTTCGGGCCCACGGCGGACGATCTCTTCTATCGGTAAGCAGCTCTCGAACCAATGCGTGTCTTCAAAACGCTTTAGCGGAACCGATTTTGCTTCCAGCACTTCGCTGATAAAATGCTCGTAACGCACGCGATCCATCGGACAATTTATGTAATCGTCGCCGCCTTTATCATACCGCGCGGCTTTGAACGCGATTGACATATCAATCGAATCCGCCGCAATAATCGGCGCGATCGCGTCGTAAAAATAAAGCTGGTCGCCGCCGGTAAATCGCATTATGTCTTCGGTGAGGGCTTCCGAAGTAAGCGGCCCTGTGGCGATGATCGTCGGAGTGCGGACACTCTTGTCAGCATCGTCGCCCGCTTCGTCCGAAGTGACCATATTGCCGGCTTCGTTTTCGTGCTTCGCACTCAAGCGGACAGGAGTGTCCACGCTCCGTCCGAGGTCGATCGCCCTAACTTCTTCCCGGACGATCTCAATGTTCGGATGTGCCACGATGCGTTCCGTGATAAGTTCCGCGAACTTGATCCGGTCAACTGATAACGCCGCACCTGCCGGAACGCGGGTTGCCGCCGCCGCTTCCATAACGAGTGAGCCGCCGCGACGCAATTCTTCTTTTAGAAGATAAGGTGCCGAACCCGGTTCGTCCGTTTTTAGCGAATTCGAGCAGACTATCTCGGCCAGCTTATCCGTTCGATGAGCGGGCGTTTGCTGAACCGGCCGCATTTCAAAAAGTCGCACTTTTGCACCCAGTTCCGCTGCCTGCCAAGCAGCCTCAGCCCCGGCCAATCCGCCGCCTATTACATTGATAACGTCCATTTCAATTCGATTATAGTTGATTCGCGTCTCGAGTTCACTGAACAACAACCGCTCCTTTTTTCTTGACAATTAAACATTGTTTAATCCATTATTGCTATTGACCTCGCTTTTCCGGCGGTTCGTCACAAGTGCCTGCCTTTTTTAGTGAAATCTCCGGTTTGACACAAATTTAGACAGGGCTTTCTTGAAGCCTCCCATTGGAAATGGAAATAACACCTCTCAGCGCAGCAGGCGATCCCGTCGCCAAAAATTTCGTCCCGCCCGCAGAAACGATCGATTTCAACAATTCAGGCTATTCACTTTTACCGCTTGAGACTGCCCGTGGCATCTCGAATGAGCAAAGCATTGGCGACACCGTTTTCAATTCTATTAACGACGCGATCCTGATCATCGGCGAAGATGCGCGCATCGAACTCGTAAACCCGGCAACGCTCGAAATGACCGGTTATTCGGAAGACGAGCTTGTCGGCAGTTCGGTCGAAGTATTGACTCACAATCGTCGTTTTTTCAACAAGATCTTTAAGCGTTCGCTGCACACAAGCATACTTGGGAACCGCTTCGAGATTCGAATTCGTCGCAAAGACGGAAGCACGTTTCCCGTTTCGGTTTCAACGACTTCTCTGCGTGATCGCGGCGCGGATTTGTACAAATTAGTTTGCGTCGCACGCGATGTTACAAAACGCAAGCGGCTTGAGGCAGAATCGCGCGCCATCTCCAGGATAATTCACGGCGCCGCATCGACCGCAAACCTCGAGGAACTCTTTGAGCTTATTCACCGAGCGATCAAAAAGATCGTATATGCGGAAAATTTCTTTGTTGCGCTGTTCGACCCGGAAACTGAAATGCTTTCAATGCAGTTTTGGGTCGATAAGTACGATCCGATGCCGCCGCCCGTCAAAGTCGGACGAAGTTTGAGCGCTTATGTTTTTCGGCAGGGCCGTTCGATGCTCTTCACTTCGGCCGATGTGAAGAAACTTATCGATCGCCGCGAGGTCGAATCCGTCGGTACCGATTCGCCGATATGGCTCGGCGTTCCGTTAAAGACGCCGACGTGCGCGATAGGTGTTTTGGTCGTTCAGGATTACGAAAATTCCAATACATATTCCATTCGCGACGTCGAACTGCTTACTTCCGTTGCCGACCAAATAGCTCTTGCGATAGAACGAAAGCGGGCTGAGGACGAGCTAAGGCTCAGCAAAGAGCGTTTTGAACTTGTTGCACGCGCCACCAGCGACGCCGTTTGGGATTGGGACCTTTCCACAGACGAAATTTGGTGGAATGAAGGTTTTCAAAAGATGTTTGGCTACAAGCTCGAGGAAATCGGCGAAGGGCTGGACGCGTGGGAAAAGCGGCTTCATCCCGACGATGCAGATCGCGTCGTGAACGACATCAAAAGGCATATAGACAGCGGGAAAACAAACTGGCAGGATGAATATCGATTCATGCGCGCCGACGGCACGTATGCCTTTGTTATCGACCGCGGATATTTAGTTCACGATGTGGCAGGGACGCCGATCAGAATGCTCGGTTCGATGATGGACGTGACGGAACGCAAATCGCTGGAAGAGCAATTGACCCATCAGGCTCTTCACGATCCGCTCACGAATATCGCTAACCGCGCTCTCTTCAAGGATCGCGTGGATCATGCTTTGACAAAGCTGGAACGAAATAATTTGTCACTCGGCGTGCTTTTCCTCGACCTTGATAACTTTAAAGCGATAAACGATTCATTAGGCCACGCGGTTGGCGACAAGCTATTGATCTCCGTAGCCGAACGACTTCAGGACTGCCTGCGCAGCGCCGACACGGCTGCACGTCTTGGCGGCGATGAATTCGCCTTGCTCGTCGAGGCAATGTTCCGCCTTGACGAAGCGGAGATGATCGCCGAACGCATTCTCAACGTCTTCAAACAATCGTTTATCATCGAAGGAAAAGAGATCTTTGTCGGGACAAGCATCGGCATCGCTTCAGCTTCGAACGAGGCGCTAAGTTCTGAAGAACTTCTGCGAAATGCCGACCTCGCGATGTATATGGCGAAAAGCCAGGGCAAGGGTAAATTCGTCGTATTCGAGCAAAAAATGCACGCGGCATTGATGGAACGCATCGAGCTTGAAGACGACCTTCGTCGCGGGATAGACGAAGAGGAATTCGTCATTCACTATCAGCCGATCCTCGATCTTGGTTCGAATGAAATGCTCGGGATGGAAGCACTCGTACGATGGATGCATCCGCGTTTGGGCATGCTGCCGCCGATGACGTTCATACCGCTTGCCGAGGAAACAAATCTGATCGTCCCGCTTGGTGAATGGATATTGGGCGAGGCGTGTCGCCAGGTGCAGACATGGCGCGAAGATTACATTGGGAATCTGGAAACTTCCGTTACAGTGAACATCTCGATCCGACAGTTTCAACAGAAAACACTTCTAGAAATGGTGAGCAGCGCCTTGGAAAACTCCGGATTACCGCCCGGTGCCTTGATCCTAGAGATCACCGAAAGCTTTATGATGCAGGATACTGAATCAACCATCGCAAAGCTGCACGAATTGAAGAAGCTCGGCATTCGCCTTGCGATCGATGATTTCGGCACCGGATATTCGAGCCTCAGTTACCTGCAGCGATTCCCAATAGATATTCTCAAGATCGACAAATCGTTTATCGACAAACTCGGCCAAGGCAGCGAGGGCAACGCCGTTACGAAAGCGATAATAATGATGGGCGATTCGCTAAACCTTAGAACGATCGCCGAAGGCATCGAACACCCGGAACAGATATGCGAACTTCAAACACTTGGCTGCGAAGCCGGCCAAGGCTTTCATTTTGCAAAACCGCTGAGCGTCGGCGATATGGACGAATTTCTTCTGAATCGCTACGCGACTGTCATCGCATAGAACACTGGTGTCAGTAGCCCGCACGTGAGTAAGGGCTCTCTCGATAAGTCGAAACCTGAATTTAACAACGACCTGGCGATTACAAGAATCTGTTGATATTGGCGGACTTTCTTGATGAGAGAGCCTTACTTACGTGCGGGCTACGGACACGGCAATATTCGGGATATGTCGATGTTTTGCGATTTTATCGACATATATTTGCGATGTGTCGATTGCGCGTACATATCAGTTTCGATAAAAAAGGAACGAAATTCGCGCCGGCAAGCGTAACCTTTTGCTAATTTCGAGCGTCTAATTCCTAATACGTCACTATTCGGCATTCGGCGGTGTTTTCCGTTTGTGACGCAATAATTTTCTTAACGCCTTTTTTGTTTGACGCAGTGCTGAAGTGCCAAAATCGCTGCAAGCCTCTCCAAAACGAGCGCACCGCTCGCGTATCGGCTGTGGACTGCGCCCGTGCGTTTTCAAATATTTTCCGAGTTTTCTTTTTGCAAGGAGGATCGATCATGCCCCGTATTTTTTTATTCATCTTAATAATATGTATCTCTTCCGTATTCGTGGTGTCGCAAACACGCGGCCGTAAAACAACGCCTGCGAAGCGCCCGCCGGCAAGCAGGACTAAGGCAAAAACTCCACAATCTACAAAACCGCCGACCGAAGAGGCTGAGGTCGTAACAGTGGAAACCAATTTGATCACGACGCCGGTTTCGGTTCTCGACCGCAATGGCCGATTCATTCCGGGATTAAAGAAGAAAGATTTCAAGATCTTTGAGGATGGAGTTCAGCAGAACATCGAGCTGTTTCAGAGCGAAGAACAGCCGTTTACGGTCGTGTTGATGATCGACACGAGCCCATCGACGCGATACAAGATCGACGAGATACATTTTGCCGCGATCACATTCGTCAATCAGCTGCGGCCTGCGGATAAGGTGATGGTCGTCGCATTCGATTCGCGCGTAAAGCTGCTTTGCGAACCGACGTCAGACAAGCAGCTGCTTTATTCTGCGATTTACAAGGCAAATTTCGGCAGCGGCACCAGCCTGTATGACGCCGTAGATTTAATATCGAATTCGGACGTGATCACCGCGTCCGGCAGAAAGGCGATCGTGATCTTTACGGACGGCGTCGATACTACGTCACGATTGGCAAGCTACGAAAGTTCGATCGCCGGCGTCGAAGAGATCGATGCATTGATATATCCGATCCGGTATAACACGTTGGAAGGCGGAGGCGGCCCGCCGATGGGAATCGATCCGGCCGTTTGGGAAAAGCTGCCGCCTCAGGCTAAAGCTTCGTTGCTGCGAACAGCTTCGCCTATGGCTTTCCGCGGCCGGGGTTCAAGTCCTGCGGAGCACGAACGCGGTCGCACTTTCCTCGCGGCCCTAGCCGAAAACAGCGGCGGGCGCTTGTTTGATTCCGACACGCTCACGAATCTTGAAACCGCATTTTCCGGCGTTGCCGAAGAACTTCGACGGCAATACTCAGTTGGTTATTATTCGAACGACGAAGGTCAGCCCGGCGACCGCAAGCAGATACAAATAAAGGTCGCGCGTCCCGGCGTAGTAGTGCGTTCAAAGACGACGTATGTCGTAAAAGAAAAGGAGCAAAAACCTGTGCCGCCGACCATCTCGGGCATGGTCCGACTGGAGAGGTAAACGTCTCGTTCACCATCGCTTTTTTTTGCGAAAATCTCGCACATTTTTTGCACTTGATTGTTAAGACAGTATTTCCAGTCATATTTGACCGTTCGTGAATTTTGGTCAATCCTCTGAAACCTCCCATCCTTGCCCTGCGTATTTCAAATCGGTTACACTTTTCAAAACTCAAAATTCGTCCAAACACCGAGGAGAAAATATGCGCTTTGCCGACCCTTTACGAAAGCTTTTTGCACTTCTTGCGATAATTTTTGTATCGCTTCCGCTTCCCGCTCTCGCACAAGATGAGAAAAAGGATGAGGAGAAAAAAGAGGAGAAGAAAGACGAAAAGAAACCGGATCCGCTTCCGATAAAAGCTGCGGAAACGATCAAATTTACAACAAACGAGGGCACGTGGATGTCGCTCGACGTATCGCCGGACGGCAAGTCGATAGTCTTTGATATGCTTGGCGATATTTACATAATGCCGGTCGAAGGCGGCGTGGCAACTCGCATCGTCGGCGGAATGGCATTCGAAAGCCAGCCGAAATATTCGCCGGACGGCAAGACGATCGCATTTCTCAGCGACCGCAGCGGCGCGGAAAATGTTTGGGTGATGAAGGCCGATGGCACAGACCCTAAATCAGTTACATCGGGCAAGAATGCAATGTTTGCCTCGCCGAATTGGACCGAGGACGGCAACTTTATTATCGTCTCGCGTTCGGACCAATCGATCGGCACATTCTATCCTTTTATGTATCACAAGGACGGCGGTTCGGGCGTAAGCATTGGCCCGCCGGCGCCGGCGCTTCCCGGTCCGGGCTCGACCGGCCCGCAGGCTCCGCGTATGAATTCGATTGGCCTTGTCGCTTCGCCAAACGGTCGCTTTATCTATTTTGCACAGCGGACTGGCGCCTTTGGCTACAACGTCCAATTCCCGCTCTGGCAAGTTCTTCGTTTTGACCGCGACACAGGTGAAACTTCACGAATTACAAATGCCCAAGGAAGTGCGATGCGTCCCGTGCTTTCGCCCGAAGGAAAAAATTTGGTTTACGCCACACGCTTCGAAACCAAAACGGCGCTCCGCGTCCGCAATCTTGAAACGAATCAGGAACGCTGGCTGATAAATAACGTAACCCGCGACGATCAGGAATCGCGTGCGACGCGCGACACGTATCCCGGTTACGACTTTATGCCCGATGGCCGCTCGCTGATCGTGCCGATAAACGGCAAGGTTGTCCGAGTCGATTTCGCCACAGGACAGGCAACGAACATTCCGTTTACCGTTAATGTCGAGGCCGAGATCGGGCAGCGCGCCTATTTCAAATATCGCGTCGATGATTCGCCGACGGTTTCGGCGCGGCTCATCCGCTATCCGACGATCTCGCCGGATGGAAAGCGAGTCGCATTCACCGCATTCAGCAAGCTGTATGTAATGGGTTTGCCGAGCAGCACGCCGCGTCGCGTTACAAGCTCGACGGATGGTGAATTTATGCCGACTTGGTCGCCGGACGGCAAGACGCTTGCATACGTAACGTGGACACAGGCCGGCGGAAGCATTAACGCAGTTTCGCAGGATGGTGGTGCGTCGAGACGGTTGACGAATTCACCGGCTTATTACGCGTATCCATCGTATTCCCCGGACGGCTCGAAGATCGTATTTCTCACAGGCGCCGTTGACGATCAGCTTTTTGCGGACATACGCGAGGATCATCAATTCTCATCTCCCGAAGAAGAGATTTTACACAAAGGCGATGTTGCGAGCGAGATCACAGGTTCCGGCGGTTCGACCGGAACCGACCTGAAATACATTCCCGCGGTCGGCGGCAACATGGTTCATATCGCACCGGCACAGGGCGGACGAAAACCGCATTTTTCCGATGATCCGAATCGCGTTTATCTGACGACAGGCCAAGGGCTGGTCTCGATTCGACTCGATGGCTACGACCGCCGCGTTCACGCACGCATCACGGGAAAAGGCACGCCCCCGCAGCAGCCCTCCGCAGGCGAAATGCACATTTCGCCTGACCGCAGTCGGGTGTTTTTGGAACTGCAGGGCAAACATTACATCGTGACGCTGCCGCGCTCGGGCCGCGAAACTGTGAACGTGAATCTTGGTTCGCCAACCTCGAATCTGCCGGTCAAAAAAATGTCGGTCTTTGGCGGCGATTATCTCGATTTTGCACCCGACGGCAAATCGGTGAGCTGGTCGTGGGGAACGAAGCTTTATCGCCAATCGATCGCCGAAGACAAACCCGAAACCTTCGACATCAATGTTACAACCGCTCGTCATAAACCGGCAGGCACGGTCGTTTTGAGCGGCGCGCGAATCGTTACGATGAAAGGCGACGAGGTTATCGAACGCGGCGACGTCGTGATCACCGATAACCGCATCGCAGCGGTCGGCGCAAAAGGGAAGGTTGCAATTCCAGCTGGAGCAAAGGTCGTCGATGTTACGGGCAAGACCATCATTCCCGGTTTTGTCGATGTCCACGCGCATATGTGGCCGCCGCGCGACCTGCATCAGGATCAGGTTTGGCAGTATTTGGCGAATCTCGCTTATGGCGTAACGACGACCCGCGACCCGCAGAGTTCGACCACCGATGTTTACGCGTATGCCGATCTTGTCGAGACCGGCGAGATACTCGGCCCGCGCGTTTTCACGACCGGCCCCGGCGTTTTTTCGAGCCTCGGCCTCGATGATAAAGACGCCGTGAACAACTACATAAAGCGTTACCGCGACGCGTACAAAACCGATACGCTCAAGCAATACGTCGTCGGCGACCGCGGCGTCCGGCAGTTGGTGGCGATGGCCTGCATCGAAAACAAGATCACGCCGACGACCGAAGGCGCGCTCGATATGAAGCTCGATCTTTCGCAGATGATCGACGGCTATTCGGGCAGCGAACACGCCCTTCCGCTGCAGCCGATCTATAACGATGTCGTTCAATTCGTTGCGAAAACGAAGACCTTTTACACACCGACGATCCTCGTCGCATACGGCAGTCCGTGGACGGAAAACCATTGGTTCGAAACAACCGATGTTTTGAAGAACCAAAAACTCGGACGCTATATTCCGCGCGAACTCGTAAACGGAATGATGCGTCGGCGGCCGCAGTGGTTCTCGCCCGAAGAATACAATTACGGCTCGATCGCAAGAGGCGCGGCCGAGGTCGTAAAAGCCGGCGGGCGCGTCGGAATCGGCGGTCACGGGCAGATGCAGGGAATCGGGGTGCATTGGGAAATCTGGAATATGCAGGCCGGCGGCCTTTCGAACCACGACACGCTCAAAGTCGCGACCATCTTTGGCGCCGAAGCGATCGGGCTCGACCAGGACGTAGGCTCGATCGAAAACGGCAAACTCGCCGACCTGATAATCATGGACGCAAATCCACTCGCCGATATCAAGAATACAAACACCATTCGCTTCGTTATGAAAAATGGCGAGCTCTTCGAAGGCGACACCCTAAACCAACTATGGCCAACCCCCAAACCCCTCGGCCCGCAATACTGGTGGGGCACGGAACCGAAATAAATTTGGTTCATCGGGATACGAGAAAAAGGCTTTGTCGGAATCGGCGAAGCTGCAAGAGGAAAACGCGATAACTACTTTAATATAGCGACCGCGGCGGCGCCGAGAAGTATGTCGCCGAGGCGTGACCATGGCGAGCGTTTTTTAGTTTTTAGGGATTCGATCAGCTTGTCCTGAGCGGCGATTGCCGAGTCTTTCGCGCCGATAGTTTCGTTCTTTGCGGTGATGGTCGCACGGAGCGCTTCAACTTCGGCACGGCGCGTTTCGTTTAATTCGGTGAGTATCGCGTTGGCGCGGTTTTCGGTTTCGAGCCTCTCTTTCAGTGCGGCGTTTTCCTTATCCAACGCGTCGATCAAAATACGCGAGGCATGCAGCTCATCAACCGCGGCATTGCACGCCGCGATCATTACGTCCGACTGCGGACTGCCTTCTGCCACCTGCCTACTGACATGGGTGTCCGAGGTCGGCGAGTTTGGCGCAGAGCTCTTCGGCGGTTGCGGCTGCTGAGCGAATGCGGCGACGGCGCTCGACATCAGCACGAGCGTTATCAGTAGTATTTTCGAGTTTGCTAAGTTCTTCATCTTGTTTCTTTGCGAGCGTCTTCAGCGTTTCAAGGTTTGTTTCAAGAAACGCGATCTTTTCTTCGTATTTTCGAGCCTGTTTTTCAAGTTCATCGGCTTGTTTCTGTTTCACGTCTGCGGTCTGTTTCGCCTTTTCAACATCGGCTTCGAGTCGCCGCAATTGAAAATACGAAACGACCGAATAGCTCGCAATGATCAGAATTAGTGCGGCGGTGATTCCAATGTAGATCTTGATATTCATTTTCTTGCGGCGGCTTTGCCGCTCTATTTGCGGAGAAGCTATGCTTCTCCGGCAGTTTCAAAAAAGTCCTGAGGCTCTGCCTCCGACGGACGCGACACAGACGAGAGGCACACTCCCTACTGGTCGTGTTTCCGCCTGTTGAGATATATCTGCAGGAGCACATCGATCGTTTTTCCGATGGCGAAAAACAGTATCGGAAGGATGATGGCTGACAGGATCGTTATCATCGTGCGGCTTTCGAAGGCCGCAAAAACGGACGACGCCGTGCTGAAATATGCGATGAGAAAATTTTTTATGTCGTTCATATATTTGGAGCGAGGATACTCTTGTCCTCATAAGTGCTTAGGGCAAATTAATTCGTCAATTCTCAACATTTTCAAACGCGTTGTGTTCGTGAGGACAAGAGTGTCCTCGCTCCCTCAATATTTTCGAACGCGTTGCGTTCGTGAGGACAAGAGTGTCCTCGCTCCCTCAACATTTTCGAACGCGTTGTGTTCGTGAGGACAAGAGTGTCCTCGCTCCCTCAGCAATCCAAGTGCGATCTGGCGATAGAGGTAAAGAAGCATTAGAGCGGCGGCGATGATTGCGACTGCGAACCAAACTTCGCGCGGTAATCCGGCAATAACGCCGATAATCGCCCATGCGGTTTGCCAAAGCGTCCCGATCACTGTCGTCCACAGCGATTTCGCGCGGTCGGTTCGCGTGATAACGGTCGTAATGATCCGCTCGCCTTGGTCGAATTTTTCGGCGGCCGCATCGACGTGTTTTTCTATTTTGTTCAGGGTCCAGCTCTCGGGATTTCGGTCTGTGCGAGCGGCTGGCGCGTCAAAATTGGCGCCGTGCGTGACGAGGGAGCCATTACTTACGTGCGGGCTACTGACGCGAACATTTGGCGGTTGGGCCTGCGGGTTTGTGGCGGGAATTTGAGGAGTGGTTGAGGAGGGTTCGTCGGTCGTGAGGTTTTCTTGAGGTTCAAGATGCGGCCCAACCGCCAAGTCGAGAAAACCGTCGGCGTAAGCCAACAGGTTTTGAATATGATTTTCTTCCAGCCGAAAGCCGTTGATGTTCAATGGGAGTTCGAGGTGCCATTTTCCGAGCGTGATCTGGTTAAGAAAAAACCGCGTTCGATATCGCGTTGCATTTAGTCGCGGAATGCCGGCAAGCCACGCATCGCGCCGACGGACGTATTCCGTGATCCACGCCTTCTCGAAATTACTGCGCGGCTCCGCCGTTCGATGTGCGGAAAGGCTGTGCCTTTCCGGAATGTTTCCCAATTGAAGGTTGGAGGCTACGCCTCCAACTCGGTCGCGGATCTTTTCATATGAACCATGCGTCTTCGAGTCATAAATAACTGCGAGCGAAAGCGGCAGAATAAAATCGGAACCGGCACAGGCGTCGATCGCGGGCTTTAGGTATCTCTCGTATGCAACGTGAAGCTGCGCCTCACGCATCTCGCTCGTAACGGCTGCGGCACGAAGAGCCTTTTTCAAAACTTCATTTTGCGAAGTCGCACGAACAATAACCGGCTCGCTCCGTCGAAGAAGCGGCAAGGCATCTGCCAATATTTTTCGTCCCGTCTCGCCGCCGCGCGCAAGATATCTTTCAACAACAGTAGCAAGCGAACCCGAACGATGCGTGAACTGATTGATCCCGTATGAAATGCCGGCGCCGTCATTCAAAACAACGCATGCGGCGAAATCGCCAAATGGTTTTCCGGTCTCATAAATATTTATGATCGCCAATGTCTTTAGCTGATCTTCGAGTGAAAATGCCGTGTGTTTCATAAATGAAAATACTTCTTGCATATAATATAAATGTTGTATATTATGAAATGGACGGGCGATATTGGGCGAAGCCATTATCAAGATTTATTTCGCCGCTTACATACCGCCCGGCCAATTGCAGATTATGCAATTCAACTGTAAATTACTATGCCAAATTGCATAGAAAACATCAGATCAATGTCTTTCACGATAAACATGCAATGCACAAAACACACGGCAAGTCTAATAACGATATGAAACGCATATACGACATCAAGATACGACCGAAACTTCGTTTGAGCGAGGTAGAAAGGCTAATAAAGGCACACAGGATCATCATTCCGCCACCGACGCGGCACACGCTGATAAAGATGTGCGAAGACGGAACATTTGAGACGCTAGGCAATCGGCCAACAAATGTTGGATGGCTTGTTTTCGAAGATTCCTTTCTGAAATGGGCTGAAGAAATGAATGGCGAGGAATGAAAATAATGAAAGCGATGCATGGCTTGTATGCCGTGAAAACCGCCATTTCATTTTTGAAGAGTTTCCGCTAATCTCAGGGGCTGTATGAACGAAGAAATTCTACAAGACGCAGGAAACGAAACGGACGATTACGTGCCGGAAGTTTCCGAAAGCAATGCCGAGGCCGAGCAGCTTCGGGCGGAAATTTTACAACTAAAAGACGCGATCCGAATGCGCGATGCGCGTGAAGCATTTACCAAAGAACTCAAAGCACAGGGCGCTCGTTCGCCGGAACTGCTTTTCGCATCGGTTGAAAACCAAATTCAATTCGATGACGAAGGTAAGCCCGCAAATGTCGCGGCTGTAACGGCGAATCTCAAACAAAGATTCCCGGAACAGTTCGGTTACGACAACCCGGCTTCGATCGACGCCGGTGCCGGTCGCGCGAATCAGAACGATTTCCTCACCCGCGATTCGCTCGCGAAAATGAAACCGCAAGAGATCGCACGGCTCGACTGGAACGACGTGCGGCAAGTGCTAAGCAACTAACAATTCACAACGGACAATAGACAATTCTTTTCGATCTTCAATTGTCCGTTTTCCACTTTCCATTTTCCATTAAGAAAACTATGTCACTAACATTTATACCCACAGTTTGGGCGGCGCGTCTGCTGACCGCTCTCGAAAAATCACTTGTTTACGGCCAGTCGATCGTGTGCAACCGCGATTACGAAGGCGAGATCCGTGAAGCCGGCAATACGGTCAAGATCGGATCTATCGGCGACGTTACGATCGGCGATTACATTCAGGACACGGACATCGACGATCCCGAATCGCTGACCGATGACGACCAATCGCTGGTTATCGATCAGCAAAAATATTTCAACTTTTACGTGGACAGCATCGACCGGGCGCAGACAAACGCGAACGTGCTCGATACCGCGATGCGTCATTCCGCTTGGGGCTTGCGCGAAAAGGCCGACGCGTATATCGCCGGACTGATGGATCTGGCCGTTCCGACGGGCAACAAGATCGGATCGACCACAACGCCGAAGGTGCCGACAAAAGACGACGCGTACGAATATCTCGTCGATCTAAGCGTGCTTCTTGACGAAGCGAACACGCCGCTCGATGGCCGATTCGTCGTCGTGCCGGCTTGGTTTCACGGCCTGCTGTTAAAGGATGAACGGTTCATTCAGGCGGGAACGCTGCGTTCGGATCGTGCTCTCGCAAATGGCGCGGTTGGCGAGGCTGCGGGATTCTCGATACTGAAATCGAACAACGTCCCGAATACGATGGCGACTAAATACAAGATCTTGGCCGGTCAGTCTATCGCAACTTCTTACGTTGAACAGATCGTCGATCTTCAGACCTTCAAGCCCGAAAAACGTTTCGGCGACGCCGTAAAAGGCCTCCATGTTTACGGTGCAAAAGTCGTCCGCTCCGAAGCCCTCGCATGTCTGATAGCGAATAAATCGTAACAATAATTGAACGCGGATTGGGCGGATGTGGCGGATCAAAACAGATCGGCCATTATGATAAACGATCAAAAATCGTAAATCGCTTTGTATTGAATCCGCAAAAAAAATCAGCTCGATCCACTCGATCCGCGTTCAAATTCTTAAACCAATATGCCCGAATCTTCATTAGACAAACTCAAAAAAATCACCGCGTGGGAAACCGAACCCGCGCTAACCGAAGACGAACTCGAAGACCTGCTCGAAGCGGCGGCGATGCCCGACGGCAACGGCGAACTGCCCGCATCATTGGACTGGACGCCGACCTACGATATGAACAAAGCCGCTTCCGACGCATGGCTCATCAAAGCCGCTCGAGCATCGGCGCTCGTCGAGGTCGATCCGCCCGGATCCGGCGTCTTTACCTCGCGCGTTTTCGACAACTGCCGGACAATGGCCCGCATCTATTCCGCCCGCCGCCGTGCAACCGCAAAGATCACAAATTAAGCGACAACAAATGGCCGATTCGAAAGTTCCCGATTTTCGGGATTGGATATCGCAAACCGCGCCGAATTGGATCTGGAATTGGAAGCACCAAATTTATCTATACGACAAGCTCGACATGATAACGAACGGAAAAACGAAACGTCTGATGGTCTTTATGCCGCCGCGACATTCGAAATCGGAGACTGTAACCGTGCGCTATACAGCGTGGCGAATGGTCCGTGAACCGAATTCGAATATTATTCTCGGTTGCTATAATCAGCGGCTCGCAAATCGTTTCTCACGGAAAGTTCGCCGCATTGTCGGCGATTCGATCCCGTTGTCAAAAGAACGAAAAGCCGCAGACGAATGGGAAACGCTCGATGGCGGCGGCCTGTGCGCGGTCGGTGTCGGAGCGGGTGTAACCGGCTTTGGCGCAAACCTGATCGTTATCGACGACCCTGTGAAAAATCGTTCCGAGGCCGAGAGCAAAGCATACCGCGAAAACACTTGGGATTGGTTCAATGACGACATCTTTACACGCCTAGAACCGAACGCTGCGATCATCCTGATCCAAACCCGCTGGCACGAAGACGACCTCGCCGGCCGTTTGCTAAACGAAATGAAAAACGGCGGCGAGCAATGGGAAGTCGTGAGCCTGCCGGCACTCGCCGGTCGGAGCGGGGACACTCCTGTCCCCATGAGCCCGGAGGGCGACCGTATCTCGACAATTCCGGATCACCGTTTTCGAACGCGGTGCGTTCGTGGCGACAAGAGTGTCGCCGCTCCGTCCGATGATCCGCTCGGTCGCGAACCCGGCGAGGCACTGTGTCCCGACCGGTATGACGAAACGGCCCTGCGCCGAATAGAGAAAAAACTGGGATCCTACTCCTTCGCCGCACTATATCAACAAAATCCGGTTCCGCTCGACGGCGGCATTTTTAAGCGGGCATGGTTTGAAAGAATTGTAGATAAAGCGCCGCCGAAACTGAAATGGTTTCGCGGTTATGACCTCGCCGTTTCGACGAAAACAACCGCCGATTTCACCGCGTCATTTCGCATCGCCTCGGACGACTGCGGAAATATTTACATCGCCAACGGGATGCGTTCGCGGATCGAATACCCCGAACAGCGTCGATACGTTATTGAACGAATGCGCGCGGAAAAAGACACCGTGCACGGAATCGAATCCGCATTGCACGGCCAAGCGCTAGTGCAGGACATCAACCGCGATACGAAATTATTTCGCGTCGTGCTTCGTGCTATCCGAGCTGATAAAGACAAAGTCGCACGCGCGTTGCCATGGGCGGCAAAAGCCGAAGCCGGAAAGGTCATTCTCGTCCGCGGCGCGTGGAACGAGGCATTCATCGAAGAAGTTTGCAGCTTTCCAAACGGCACGCATGACGATCAAGTCGATGCCGTTTCGCTCGCGTTTCGGATGATGACCGAACAGACAAAACGAAGCACTGGATTCTAGACGGAGCGCGGACACTCTTGTCCGCAATGAGCACGAAGTGCGAATACAGGTCTTTGGCAGCGGACATTTCGAACGCGGTCGCGTTCGTGCGGACAGGAG